>PWWF01000053.1 GCA_003561595.1 Paracoccaceae bacterium
AGATCCGCCACGCCCGGCGGATGCTGTCGCTCTCCAACGCCTTCACCCCCGAGGATGTCGCGGATTTCGTCAGCGGCATCCGCCGTTTTCTGGGGCTGGACGCAGGGGCCGCTCTCGCCTTTACCGCCGAGCCCAAGATCGACGGGTTGTCCCTCTCGCTGCGCTATGAACAGGGTCGGCTGGTCCATGCTGCCACACGCGGCGATGGCGAGACGGGCGAGAATGTCACCGCCAATGCCCGCACCATCGATGACATCCCCACCACGCTGCAGGGCGCGCCCGATATCCTCGAAGTGCGCGGCGAGGTCTATATGTCGCATGAGGATTTCGCGGCCCTGAACACCCGACAGGCCGAAGTTGGTGCGAAAACCTTTGCCAACCCGCGCAACGCCGCCGCCGGTTCGCTGCGCCAGCTTGACGCCAGCATCACCGCCGCGCGCCCCTTGCGCTTTTTCGCCTATGCCTGGGGCGAGCTGTCCGCGCCACTGGCCGCCACTCAGAGCGACGCCATCGCGCGGCTGAAAGCCCTCGGATTTCAGACCAACCCGCATTTTCGGCGCTGCGACAGCGTGGAGAAAATGCTCGACACCTATGCCGAGATCGAAGCGCAGCGCGCATCGCTGGGCTATGACATCGACGGTGTGGTCTACAAGCTCGATGACCTGACCTTGCAGGACCGGCTGGGCCTGCGCTCGACCACGCCACGCTGGGCGATTGCGCATAAATTCCCGGCTGAGCGCGCCTGGACCGTGCTGGACGGGATCGACATTCAGGTCGGGCGCACCGGCGCGCTCAGCCCCGTGGCGCGGCTGCGGCCCGTGACCGTGGGGGGCGTCGTGGTGTCGAACGCCACGCTGCATAATGAGGATTACATCGCCGGGCGCGATTCGCGCGGGGCGCCCATTCGCGAGGGGCGCGATATCCGCGTGGGCGACTGGGTCGAGGTCTATCGCGCAGGCGATGTGATCCCCAAGATCCGCGATGTGGACCTGTCGCGCCGCCCCGCCGAGGCCGCGCCCTATACCTTTCCCGAAACCTGCCCCGAATGCGGCAGCCCAGCCATCCGCGAGCCCGGCGACTCCGTGCGCCGTTGCACTGGCGGGCTGATCTGTCCCGCGCAGGCGGTCGAGCGGCTGAAACATTTCGTCAGCCGCGCGGCCTTTGACATCGAGGGGCTGGGCGCAAAACAGGTCGAGGCATTCTGGCGCGATGGCTGGATCGCCACGCCGCGCGATATCTTTACGCTGCGGGACCGTTTCGGCCCCGGCCAGCCCCGGCAGTTGAAAAACCGCGAGGGCTGGGGCGAGAAATCGGCCGAAAACCTGTTCGCCGCCATCGAGGACAAGCGCCGCATTGCGCTGGCGCGCCTGATCTTTGCACTGGGCATCCGCCATGTCGGCGAAACCTCCGCCGGGTTGCTTGCCGCGCATTACGGCACTTGGGATGCGTTTCGCACTGCCATGTCCGATGCCGCGCAGGGCAAGGATGACGATCTTCTGTCCATCGACGGGGTCGGCCCGGTCATGGCGCGTGCATTGGTCACCGCCTTTCAGGCCGAAGGCTGCACCATCGACGAATTGACCGCGGTGCTGGAGATTATCCCCGCCGAGGCGCGCGCGACCGACAGCCCCGTGGCGGGCAAGACCCTCGTCTTTACCGGCACGCTGGAGCGGATGACCCGCGCCGAGGCGAAAGCGCGGGCAGAGGCGTTGGGGGCCAAGGTCGCGGGCTCGGTCTCGGCCAGGACCGATCTGCTGATCGCGGGGCCGGGTGCCGGGTCCAAGGCCAAGAAAGCCACTGATCTGGGCATCGAGGTGATCGATGAAGAGGCGTGGCTGCGCCTTTCTCAGGGCGGCTGAGATGGCCACGCGCCCCGAAATCCTGTTTCCGCTTTTCGCGGGGCTGGAGGGTCTGGACGGCATCGGCCCCAAGACGGCCAAGGCCTTGGCTGCCCTGCAGATCGAGGCGCCGCGCGATCTGCTGTTTCACCTGCCCCACAACCTGATCGACCGCACGCGGCGCGACACGATCCGCGGGCTGGAATTTCCCGCCATGGCCACGGTCGAGGTGACCGTCGGCCAGCACCGCGCCCCCAGCACGCGCAGCCGCCCTTACCGCGTGCATGTGCATGACAGTGAACAGGACTTCCAGCTTGTGTTCTTTCAGGCGCGCGCGGGCTGGCTGCAGCGCCTGCTGCCCACGGGCCAGCGGCGGCTGGTCTCGGGCAAGGTCGAGCTGTTCGACGGGATCGCGCAAATGGTTCATCCCGATTACGTCCTGCGCCCGGAAGAGGGCGAGAGCCTGCCACGGGTCGAGCCCGTCTATCCGCTGACCGCCGGGGTGACGCAGAAACTGCTGGTCCGCGCCGTGGCCTCGGCCTTGGCACGCGCGCCCGATCTGCCCGACTGGATCGACCCCGCCCTGCGCGAGAAAGAGGGCTGGCCCGATTGGCACGCCGCGCTGAGCGCCGCCCATGCCCCGCAATCGCTGGCCGATCTGGCCGCCGACAGCCCCGCCCGCAAACGACTGGCCTATGATGAGGTTATGGCGCATCAGATCACCCTGTCACTGGCCCGCGCGCGCCAGCGGCGCAAGCTTGGCCGGTCCAGCATGGGCACAGGTGACCTGCAGGCCCGCGTTCTGGCCGCGCTGCCCTATGCGCCGACCGGCGCGCAGCGCCGCGCAACCCAACAGATCGCCGCCGACATGGCCGCACCCCGCCGCATGACTCGGCTGTTGCAGGGCGATGTGGGCGCGGGCAAGACGCTGGTGGCCTTCATGGCGCTGCTGACGGCGGTCGAGGCGGGCGGGCAGGGCGTGATGATGGCCCCCACCGAAATTCTGGCCCGCCAGCATCTGGAAAGCCTGACGCCGCTGGCACAGTCGGCGGGCGTGTCGCTGACCCTGCTGACCGGGCGCGACAAGGGGGCCGAACGAACAGCCAAGCGCGCCGCACTGGCCGAGGGGCGCGCGCAGATCGTGCTGGGCACCCATGCGGTGTTTCAGGATGGCGTCGAATTCGCCGATCTGCGGCTGGCCATCATCGATGAACAGCATCGTTTCGGCGTGGCGCAGCGCGCGGCCCTTGCGGGCAAGGCCGCGCAGGTCGATGTGCTGGTCATGACCGCCACGCCCATCCCGCGTTCGCTCGCGCTGACGCAATATGGCGATATGGATGTCTCGGTGCTGGATGAAAAACCGCCCGGACGGCAGCCGGTGACCACGGCGCTCGTCTCGACCGCGCGGCTGTCCGAGGTCGTGGCGCATCTGGAGAGTGCGATTGCCGATGGACGGCAGGCTTATTGGGTCTGCCCGCTGGTCGAGGAATCCGAGGTGAGCGATCTGACCGCAGCCGAGGCGCGGTTCGCCCATCTGCGCGCGGCCCTGGGTGACGGCGTCGTGGGGCTGGTCCACGGCCAACTGCCCCCGGCGGAGAAAGACGCCGCCATGGCGCGGTTCGTCGCGGGCAAGACCAAGCTACTGGTCGCCACCACAGTGATCGAGGTGGGGGTGAATGTGCCCAATGCCTCGATCATGGTGATCGAACGGGCCGAGAGTTTCGGTCTGGCGCAGCTGCATCAGCTGCGCGGGCGCGTGGGGCGCGGGGCGGCGGCCTCGACCTGCCTTCTGGTCTATGAGGCCCCGCTGGGCGAGACTGCCGCGCGCCGCCTGAAACTGTTGCGCGACACCGAGGATGGCTTTCGCATCGCCGAGGAAGACATGGCCATCCGCGGCGCGGGTGATCTGATCGGCACGGCGCAATCGGGACTGCCGCGCTTTCGCGTCGCCGATCTGGAACGTCAGGCCGGGCTGATGGTGCTTGCGCAGCGCGATGCGCGCAAATTGCTGGCCGATGACCCCGATCTGTCCACCCCGCGCGGGCAGGCAGCACGCGTTCTGCTATGGCTGATGCAGCAGGACCGCGCGATCCGGTATCTCTCAATCGGTTAATGTTCCATTTATGTTCTTGACAGCCCGACGCGGATATGAGAACAATATGGCAACAAGCAAGCGATGGGGGTTCCGATGTTCAGCATGCATTCTTCCGATTTCTGGCGCGATCTGGCCGGTGGCCTGGCGCTGACAGTGCTGATCGTCGCTCTCCTGCATCTGCCGCTGCTTGCCTGAGCACTGCTCGCTCACTGCCTGACCCTGACCTGCGCGCCGCCATGCCACCCGCATGTGCGGCGCCTTTTTTCGTCATTTGCCAAGTGCTGCGCGACTGGCTATCTGGGGGGTGGCAGACAGGAGAGGACAGATGACAGACGCGCTCCATATCATCGGCGGCGGCATGGCCGGGTCCGAGGCCGCATGGCAGGCCGCCCAAGCCGGTGCGCAGGTGGTGCTGCATGAAATGCGCCCCACACGCGGCACATTCGCGCATCAGACCGATCACCTGGCGGAAATGGTCTGCTCGAACTCCTTTCGCTCGGATGATGATGAACAGAACGCGGTCGGGCTGCTGCATTGGGAAATGCGTGCCGCAGGCGGTCTGCTGATCGAGATGGCCGACCGCCACGCGCTGCCCGCAGGCGGCGCGCTGGCAGTGGACCGCGAGGCCTTTGCCAGTGCTGTGACTGACCGCCTGCTGGCCCACCCGAATATCCGGCTGGAACGTGGCGAGATCGATCACCTGCCCGATCAGGGCCACTGGATCATTGCCACCGGGCCGCTGACATCGGATGCGCTGGGGCAGGCGATTGCGCGCGAGACCGGGGCCGAGGCGCTGGCCTTTTTCGACGCCATCGCCCCCATCGTCTATTTCGACTCGGTCGATATGTCTCGGGCCTGGTTCCAGTCGCGCTATGACAAGGGCGAGACGGAAGAAGAGCGCACGGCCTATCTGAACTGCCCGATGGACCGCGACCAGTACGAGGCGTTTATCGACGCGCTGCTGGCCGCCGACAAGACCGTGTTCCATGAGGGCGAGACAGCGGGCTATTTCGACGGCTGCCTGCCCATCGAGGTGATGGCCGAGCGCGGGCGCGAAACCCTGCGCCACGGCCCGATGAAACCCGTGGGCCTGACCAACCCGCATGCGCCCGATGTCAAACCCTACGCCGTGGTGCAGTTGCGCCGCGACAATGCGCTGGGCACGCTCTATAATATCGTGGGCTTTCAGACAAAGATGAAGTATGGCGCGCAAGCTACTGTTTTCCGTATGATTCCGGGCTTGCAGGACGCATCTTTCGCGCGCCTTGGCGGTATCCATCGCAATACATTCCTGAACTCGCCCACGCTGCTGGATGACCAGATGCGCCTGCACTCGCGCCCCAATATCCGCTTCGCGGGCCAGATCACCGGGGTTGAGGGCTATGTCGAATCCGCCGCGATGGGGCTGCTTGCGGGCCGTCTGGCCGTGGCCGAGATGCGCGGGGACCGCCTGTCCCCCCCGCCGCGCGACACGGCCATGGGCGCGCTGGTCCACCACATCACCGGTGGGGCAGAGGCCAGGACCTTTCAGCCCATGAATGTCAATTTCGGCCTGTTCCCGCCGGTCGATGCCAAGGGCGGCCGCCGGGGCCGCCGCGACCGCTACAAGGCCTATACCGATCGCGCGAAATCCGCCTTTGCCGACTGGCTGGGCGCACAGGCGCGCGATGCCGCGTGACGCGCGTCACCCGTTTCGCGCCATCGCCCACGGGCCCGCTGCATCTGGGCCACGCCTATAGCGCCTGGGTCGCGGCGGGGCGCGCCGGTGCAGGGCGCTTTCTGCTGCGGATCGAGGATATCGACCGCGCCCGCTGCCGCCCCGAATGGGTGGCGCAGATCTACGATGATCTGCATTTCCTCGGCCTTGACTGGCCGCGCCCGGTCATGCGCCAATCCGACCGGCTGCCGGCCTATCGCGCGGCGCTGGGGCAATTGGCCGCACTGGGCGTGCTCTACCCCTGCCGCTGCACCCGCGCGGACATCCGCGCTGCGATGTCCGCCCCGCAGGAAGGCGCGGTCGGCCCCGACGGGCTGGTCTATCCCGGCACCTGCCGCGCGCGGCCCCTATCCGATGCCCGCCCCGATGACGCCCTGCGCCTGAACATGCGCGCGGCCCTGTCGCGTGCCGGGCCGCTGGGTTATGTCGAAAACGGCCCGCTTTATTCCGGTCAGCACAGGCCGGACCCGGACTGGATGATCGCGCAGGTGGGCGATGTCGTGCTGGCCCGTCGCGACATGGGCACGTCCTATCACCTCTCGGTCGTGGTGGATGACGCGGCACAGGGCGTTACAGAAGTAACGCGCGGCGCCGATCTCTTCGATGCCACGGCGATCCATGTCCTGCTTCAGGCATTGCTTGAGCTTCCGCACCCAAGTTACTGGCATCACGACCTTATCCGCGATGAGCAAGGCAAGCGTCTGGCCAAGCGCGACGATGCCCGCGCCATCGCCGGCTACCGCGCAGACGGGGCCAGCGCGCAGGACATCCGCGCCATGCTCACTCTGTAAGGGGCGCCATCAGCTCGACCTCTGCACCGTCGCGCACGGCTGTGTAGAAACAGCTCTGCCGCTTGGTGTGGCAGGCCGGTCCTGTCTGATCGACCATCAGCAACAGACAGTCACGGTCACAATCGACGCGGAAATCGATCAGCGTCTGCACATGCCCCGAGGTATCGCCCTTCACCCAGAAG
Organism: Paracoccaceae bacterium; assembly: GCA_003561595.1. GTDB lineage: Bacteria > Pseudomonadota > Alphaproteobacteria > Rhodobacterales > Rhodobacteraceae > Roseinatronobacter. The sequence goes on from PWWF01000053.1 coordinate 6,624, forward strand.
GACTGGCGCGAGCGCGACCAATAGGTCACGCGCCCGGTCTCCAGCGTGCGGGCCACGGCCTCGGCATTCATCCAGGCCACCATCAGCACCTGACCAGAGGCATGGTCCTGCGCAATCGCCGGTATCAGACCTTTTTCATCGTATCGCAGGGTTTGCGGATCGAAACGCATGCGCTATCTCCCGTGGCAACAGGCGCATTCTCTAGCGCAGCTACAGGCCAGGGAAAACCCACAATGGGCGACACGACCGATCTGATGCAACTCTACTCCACGCGCATTCTGGCGCTGGCGGCCGATATCCCGCATCTGGCGCGGCTGCCCGACCCGCAGGCCAGCGTCAAACGCCGCTCTCCGCTGTGCGGATCGACCGTGACCGTGGATCTGGACATGAAAGACGGGCGCGTCAGCCGTTTCGGGCAGGAGGTGAAAGCCTGCGCGCTGGGGCAGGCGGCGGCGGGGGTGCTGGGGCAGGTCGTGATCGGACGCTCTGCTGCAGAGCTGTCGCGCGCCCGCGATCAGTTGCGCGCCATGCTGACCCAGGGCGGCCCTGTCCCTGATCCCCCTTTCGACGGGTTCGAGGTGCTGACCCCTGCGCGCGAGTATCGCAATCGCCACGCCTCGATCCTGCTTGCGCTGGAGGCGACGGTCGAGGCTACGGAACAACTCGCACCCGCCTGAGCTTCATCTTGCCCAAAATACTCACGGGGTGAATTGGCCGCAGGCCAAGAGGGGGCAGTCAGCCCCCTTTTCACGTCACGACATCGGGTGCCGTCCGCCCCAGGCGCGCCCGTATCCCGCATAGCGCTTCTGCCGCCGCGATCACCTCGGCCAGCGCGGCTTGCGGGTCTGCATCGAGCCCGTCGGGCCCGTCCATTGCCTGTTCCAGATAGACCCGCAGCGTCGCGCCTGCCGTGCCCGTGCCCGACAGCCGCAACACCAGCCGCGCGCCCCCGTCAAAGCGGATCTGCACGCCCTGATGCGCCGTTACCGACCCGTCCACCGGGTCGCGATAGCTGAAATCCTCGGCCTCGCGCACGATCAAGGTGGCCAGCTTTTCCCCCGCCAGCTTGTCCAGACGTTCGCGCAATTCCTCGATCAGCGTGGCTGCGGCCTCGGCATCGACCTCTTCGTAATCATGGCGCGAATAGTAGTTGCGCCCGTATTCCTGCCAATGCGCGGTCATCACCTCGGCCACTGATTGCTTGCGCGCGGCCAGTATGTTCAACCACATCAGCACTGCCCACAGCCCGTCTTTCTCGCGGATATGGTCCGACCCGGTCCCGGCCGATTCCTCGCCGCACAGCGTGGCCTGTCCGGCGTCGAGCAGGTTGCCGAAAAATTTCCAGCCCGTGGGCGTGGCGTGGCAGGCAATGCCCTTGGCCGCCGCCACGCGGTCCAGCGCGGCCGAGGTCGGCATTGACCGCGCGACCCCCTTCAGCCCGCCCGCATAGCCCGGCACCAGATGCGCATTCGCCGCGATCACCGCCAGCGAATCCGACGGCGTGACATAGTTCCCGCGCCCCATGATCATGTTACGATCCCCGTCCCCGTCCGAGGCCGCGCCGAAATCGGGCGCATCCGGGGCCGTCATCACTGCTACCAGTTCCCTGGCCCAGACAGGGTTCGGGTCCGGGTGGCCACCGCCGAAATCGGGCAGGGGGATGGCATTGACCACCGATCCCGGCGCAGCGCCCAGCCGCCGCTCAAAGATCTCTTGCGCATAGGGGCCGGTGATCGCGTGCATGGCATCGAAGCGCAGGCGAAATCCGCTAGCCAGCAGCGCGCGGATCGCGTCGAAATCGAACAGTTCCGCCATCAGATCGGCATAATCCGCGACCGGGTCCACGATCTCGACCTCGGTCTGGTGCAGCCGGGTCCGGCCCGGTTGCGACAGGTCCAGCGCCGGGGCATCGAGCGTGTGATATTCGGCAATCCGGGCCGTGGCATCATGGATCGCGCCGGTCACGCCCTCGGGCGCCGGGCCGCCATTGGCGGTGTTGTATTTCACCCCGAAATCGCCATCTTCGCCGCCCGGATTATGGCTGGCCGACAGGATGATCCCGCCATCGGCGCTGCGCGACCGGATCAGATGCGATGCGGCGGGCGTGGACAGCAACCCGTCGCGCCCCACGATCACGCGCGCGGCTCCGCTGGCCGCAGCCATGCGCAGGATGATCTGCGCCGCCTCGGTATTGAAGAACCGGCCGTCACCGCCCAGCACCAGCACCTTGCCCGCGACACCGCCGATCCCGTTCCAGATGCTCTGGACGAAATTCTCCAGATAGCCGGGCTGCATGAAAAT
>PWWF01000012.1 GCA_003561595.1 Paracoccaceae bacterium
TAAAATGTAGAGCATTGCTGCCCCCCGGACAACCCCAGATTGCAAGTTGCAAACTGATGGACCTGGCGAGCGCATGATCGCGGTTGCCCCTTGTGCCGAAACCTGCAAGGTCAGGCGTGACAGGTGACAGGACAAGGGCGAGAGGCGCATGCACGACATCGCGTTTTGCGCAACATGGCACAGCCGCGCCACGCATCTGCGCGACGACAGCGCCGCTCTGGCGCGCGCGCTGCACGATCCGGCCACGCAGGTGCTGCCCATGTGGCGCGGCAAGCCGCATCTGGCCGGGGCCACACTGGGCCGCGTTGCGCCCAATCATGCGATCCTCGCGCAGTCGGAGAGGCCATGGCTTTATCTGGGGCAAGCGGACGGGCGCGCGCAGTTTGCGGCCGATATCTCGCGCTGGGAGCCCGAGGCGCTGGACCGCGCGGCGCTGGCCATGTTCACCGATACCAGCATCCAGATCCATCCGGCCGCCGACCAGGGCTGCCAGTTTGGCGAATTGCGCCTTGCCATGGCGCATCTGGACCCCGAACAGGCCGCGCTGGCCGCCACGGCGCGCGCCGTCTTCAACTGGCACCGCACGCATCGGTTCTGTTCAGCCTGCGGCGCGGGCAGCGAGATTGCCCTTGCCGGATGGGAGCGCCATTGCCCCGCCTGCGGCGCACGGCATTTTCCGCGCACCGATCCGGTCGTGATCATGCTGGTCACGCGCGGCAATTCGGTCCTGCTGGGCCGATCGCGCGGCTGGCCTGACCGTATGTATTCCGCGCTTGCAGGGTTTGTCGAACCCGGAGAGACTGTAGAGAGCGCTGTTGCCCGCGAAGTGCATGAGGAAACGGGCCTGACAGTCGGGCGCGTGCGCTACCTTGCCTCGCAGCCCTGGCCGTTTCCCAATTCGCTGATGCTGGGTTGCGTGGCCGAGGCGCTGACCGAAAAGATCACACTTGATGACGAGTTGGAGGATGCGCGCTGGTTCACGCGCGAGGGGTTGCTCGCTGCATGGTCGGGCGAAAACCCGCAGGTGACGCCCGCGCGGCGCGGGGCCATAGCGCATGCGATGATCGGGCAATGGCTGGCCGGTCATGTCTGATCTGGGCCGCGCCCTCTTGCATTTCATCGGCCGGATACACAGGATAGGACCATGAAGCCCTCCTCCAGCCCTGCCCCCGGATCGCGCGCGATGCCATGGACGCTGCCCAATATCCTGACCATCCTGCGGCTGCTGGCGGCGCCGGGGATCGCGGTCATGTTCCTCTATTTCCACCGCCCCTGGGCGGACTGGTTCGCGCTGGCCCTGTTTGCACTGGCCGCGATCACCGATTTCTTCGACGGCTATCTGGCGCGGGCCTGGAAACAGGAAAGCCGCCTTGGCGCCATGCTCGACCCCATCGCGGACAAGGCGATGGTGGTGATCGCGCTGCTGGTCATCACGGGCTATTCGGGCATGGACCCCTGGCTGATCCTGCCCGCCACCGCGATCCTGTTCCGCGAGGTCTTCGTCTCCGGCCTGCGCGAATATCTGGGCGACAAATCGGGGCTGCTGCAGGTCACGAAGCTCGCCAAATGGAAAACCACGGCGCAGATGACCGCGATTGCCGTGCTGTTTCTGGCCATGGGGCTGGAATATGTGCGCGAGGCGGGCGCTTTGCGCAGCAATGCCGAGTTGATCGCCACGCTCAGCGATATCGGCACCGAAGATGTCAGCCTTGTCGATCTGGCCGAATACAGCGGCAGTCTGACCTGGCATATCGGGCTGGGGCTGATCTGGGTGGCTGCTTTGCTGACGCTGATCACCGGCTGGGATTATTTCCGCAAGGCCCGCCCCTTCCTGCAGGATGAGGTCTGATGCGCGTCACGATCCTCTATTTCGCATGGCTGCGCGAACGGATCGGGCTGGCGCATGAACAGCTCGAGACCGACGCCGCCACCGTCACCGAACTGGTGGGCGAATTGCGCACCCGCAGTGATCGCCATGCGCTGGCCTTTTCCGATCTGGCCGCGATTCGTGTGGCCATCGATCAGGACCTTGCCGATCTGGATGCCCCCATCACAGGCGCGCGCGAAATCGCCTTTTTCCCGCCCATGACCGGAGGCTGAGCGCATGGCCGATATTCGCGTTCAGTCTGAGCCGTTCGACTATGGCCAGGAATGCGCAGCTTTCGCGCAGGCGCATTCCGACAATGGGGCCATCGTCACTTTCTGCGGCATTGTGCGCGGCGAGGACGGGCTGCAGGCGATGGAGATCGAACATTACCCCGGCATGACCGAACGCGCCCTGCACCGGATCGCAGCAGAGGCCGCCGCACGCTGGTCCCTGGGCGGCGCGCTGATCCTGCATCGCCACGGGCATCTGACCCCGGAAGAGCCGATCATGATGGTCGCCACAGCCGCCCGCCACCGCGCCGATGCCTTTGCCGCGGCCGATTTCATGATGGATTACCTGAAATCCCGCGCGCCCTTCTGGAAAAAGGAACGCCGCGCCAGCGGGGAAAGCTGGGTCGCCGCGCGGGAGGTAGACGAACAGGCCCTGTCGCGCTGGTAGCCCCCGCCCCCTGTCTTCATCTTGCCAAAAATACTCAAAAAAAGCCCGGCCTTGCGGCCGGGCCTTTCACTGAAACACTGGCTGCACGCTTAGCCGTTGCGCGCGCACCATGTCGCCCAGGCGCCCGTCACGATCAGCGCCGCGACAGCCGATTTCACGATCCCGCCCAGCTGGAACGGCACCGCGCCGCCCAAGATGGCCGCGTTCAGATCCAGCGGCGTGATCATCCACAGCCACAGCACACCAGGCACGAACAGCAAAAGCGCGGGGATGAACGCCGCCAGGAACAGCCGGCCAAAGCCGCGCGACAGCCCACGCTCGACCAGCCAGCCAGTCAGGAATGCCATCGCCGCAAAGCCCAGCAGGAACCCGCCCGTCGGCCCCGCCATATACAGGATGCCCGCGCCGCCGCCAGCAAAGACCGGCAAGCCTGCCGCGCCCTGCGCCAGATAGGCCAGCAGCGTCACCCCGGCCAGCCGCGCGCCATAGGTCAGCCCGATCAGCGAGATCATCAGCGTCTGCAGCGTCATCGGCACCGGATACATCGGCACGCTGATCTGGGCTGACAGCCCCACCAGCAGCGATCCGAACAGCACCAGCGCGCCCTGGCGCAGCAATGTGTCATCACCGCCAAGCGCGCGCATCAGAGGGGTCGATACAGTCATGGATGTCAGTCTCCCAGCTAAACCTGCGCCCGTTATGCCCGCAGAACCCGCCCCTGACAAGGGCGCGTGCAAAGCCTTGCGCCCTGGCCCGAAACCCGCTATGGCCCGCCTCATCTTTCCGCATCCGATGAACCGGTGCAGCTCTCGTAGGCAGGGGCGGAAAGGGTTGGCCCTGTCTTTTGAAATGCACGCAAGAAATGATTGGAGATCGCATGCCGCTTTACGAGCATGTCATGATCGCGCGTCAGGACCTGTCGAACACGCAGGCCGAAGCGCTGATCGAGCATTTTGGCGCTGTCCTGGCCGATAATGGCGGAAAACTCGTGGATCACGAGTATTGGGGCGTCAAGACCATGGCCTACAAGATCAACAAGAACCGCAAGGGGCATTACGCCTTTCTGCGCACCGACGCCCCCGCGCCCGCCGTGCAGGAGATGGAGCGCCTGATGCGTCTGCACGATGATGTGATGCGCGTGCTGACCGTCAAGGTAGAGGCCCATGCCGAGGGCCCCTCGGTGCAGATGCAGAAACGTGACGAGCGCGACCGCGGCGACCGCCGCCGCGCCTCATAAGGGAGATCTGATCCATGGCTGCAAAACCGTTTTTCCGCCGTCGCAAGGTCTGCCCCTTCTCGGGCGACAATGCCCCCGCCATCGATTACAAGGACACGCGTCTGCTGCAACGCTACATTTCCGAGCGTGGCAAGATCGTGCCCTCGCGCATCACGGCCGTTTCGGCCAAGAAGCAGCGTGAACTGGCCCGTGCGATCAAGCGCGCGCGCTTCCTCGCCCTGCTGCCCTATGCCGTGAAATAAGGAGAACGCGACATGCAAGTGATCCTTCTGGAACGCGTGGCCAAGCTGGGCCAGATGGGCGACGTGGTCAACGTCAAGCCCGGATATGCGCGCAACTATCTGCTGCCGCAGGGCAAGGCGCTGCGCGCTTCGGATGACAACATCAAGTCATTCGAACATCGCAAGGCCGAGCTGGAAGCCAAGAACCTGGAAACCCGCAAGGAAGCCGAGGGCGTGGCCCAGAAACTTGATGGGGCGCGCTATGTCGTGATCCGTCAGGCCTCTGACGCCGGGGCGCTTTATGGCTCGGTCAGCCCGCGTGATGTGGTGGATCTGCTGGCCGAGGCCGGTGTGACCGTCGAGAAACGCCAGATCGTGATCGGCGCGCCGATCAAGGCGCTGGGCATCTACAAGACGCAGATCAACCTGCACCCCGAAGTCGAGGTCGAGGTCGAGTTGAACATCGCCCGCTCTGCTGAAGAGGCAGAGCTGCAGGCATCGGGCAAATCGATCCAGGATCTGGCTGCCGAAGAAGAGGCCGCCGCCGAGTTCGAGATTGCCGAGCTGTTCGACGATATCGGCGCAGCCGGACAGGATGATGACGATGATCCCCGCAATGCAGGCGACAGCGCGGACCCGCGCGACGCCTGAACGCGGCTTCTACGCGCCACCATGGCGCGTATTTTCCCGGAACGGACAAAGGCCCGCCGCACTGGCGGGCCTTTGTTCTGGGGAAAGATGTTCCAAATAAGCGGCATTTGCGGTAGAATGTCGCAGTTATGACGCTTTGTCCTGAATACCTGCCTTGATTTGCAGATGACCCTTGTTTAGGCGCCAGGAAAAGACATATTCAAGAAATCGCGTGTTTTAGTATATGATCGCGCACCCCCCTGTCCGGTCGCTGACGGTGACATATGGGCAGTGTTCGCAGACCGGCCGTCAGGCCCAGCAGGCAACAGGATGAATGGCATGACACTCGATCAGACGCAGGACGATCCGGCCACCACAGAGGATCTGGCACTTGCCGATCAAGGCAGTGTCGCCCCCGATGACATGATCGAAAAGGCGCAGGCCGCGTCGAACTTTCTCAAGGCGCTCGCGCATGAGGGGCGGTTGATGATCCTGTGTCACCTGTCCTCGGGCGAGAAATCGGTGACCGAGCTGGAACAGCTGCTGCAATCGCGTCAGGCCGCTGTCAGCCAGCAACTCGCCCGGCTGCGGCTGGAAGGGCTGGTATCCTGCCGGCGCGAGGGCAAGACCATCTATTACGCGCTGCACGACCCCAAGGCCGCACGGCTGGTCGGCGTCGTATATGACATGTTCTGCGCGCAGGACTGAGGGCACGCGCCCCCTGCCCCCAACGCCCCTTATCTGATCGCTTTACCTGATCGGCCCCGGCACGCTGCCGGGGCGTTTGGCTTGCGTCCGGCAGCCAGACAGGGCATCACTCGCGTCACCATTTGGAACGAAGACCCCCATGAGCCGCATTTGCCAGATCGAGATTGATGACAGCGGGCTGCCCACGCCCACGCCAGAGATCGAACAGGAACGCAAGGTCGCCGTGTTCGACCTGCTGGAAGACAACAGCTTCGCGCTGGCAGCCCGCGATGGCGCAAGCGCGCCCGATGGCCCTTTCGTGATGCATCTGTCCATCCGCGACCGCCGCCTTGTGATCGCCCTGAATGATGAGGGCGGCGGCGCCTTGGGTGAATTCATCCTGTCGCTCGGGCCATTCCGGCAGGTGGTCAAGGATTACTACCAGATCTGCGGCAGCTATTTCGATGCGGTCAAACGCCTGCCCCCCAGCCAGATCGAGGCGATCGACATGGCGCGGCGTGGCATCCATAATGAGGGCGCGCGCATCCTGCAGGAACGGCTGGAGGGCAAGGCCGACATGGATATCGACACGGCGCGCCGCCTGTTCACCCTGGTCTGCGTGCTGCATTACGGGGGCTGAATGCCGGGCCGTTTCCCTTCTTCGGTGTTGTTTTGCTGCGACCATAATTCGGTCCGCTCACCCATCGCCGAGGGGTATATGAAGAAATTCTACGGCCAGCGCGCCTATGTGCAATCCGCCGGTGTGCGCAATGACCGCGAAATCGACGGCTTTTCCATCGCCGTCAGCGCCGAGGAGGGTGTGGTCCTGGACCAGCATCGCGCAAGGTCGTTCGAGGAAATGATCGACTGGGGCGACGATCTGGCCGGGTTCGACCTGATCGTGGCGCTGTCCCCTGCCAGCCAGCGGCAGGCGCTGGAACTGACGCGCTTTGCCCATATCGATGTCGAATACTGGCCCATCATGGACCCGAGCGGTCTGGGCGAAACCCGCGATGCCAAGCTTGACGCCTATCGCCAGACGCGCGAGCAGATCAAGGCGCATCTGACCGAACGATTCGGCCCCCCGACCAAGGACTAGACCATGACCCGCGACATCATCACCCGCTATTTCGATGCCTTCAACGCAGGCGACAGTGACACGATGCTGTCCCTTGTCAGCGATGATGTGCAGCATTTCGTCAATCAGGGCGAGCTGCGGCAGGGCCGCGCTGCCTTTGCCGAGTTCTGCGGCCATATGGGTGTCAGCTACCGCGAGGAATTGCGCGACATGGTGATCTTTACCAGCGACGATGGCAGCCGCGCGGCGGCAGAGTTCACCGTGCATGGCGAATATCTGCAAACCGATCCCGGCCTGCCCGAGGCGCGCGGCCAGCGCTACACCCTGCCCGCCGGGTCGTTCTTTGCGCTGGAGGGGGGCAAGATCACGCGCATCACCACCTATTACAATCTGCAGGACTGGATCAGGCAGGTTTCGGCATGAACCTGCAGGTCCGCCCCTATATCGGCCAGCAGATCGCGCCGCTGGTCGAGGGGCTGGCCGCGCTGCGGATCGCGGTGTTTCGCGACTGGCCCTATCTCTATGACGGTGATCCAGCCTATGAGCAGGAGTATCTGCGCGTTTATCGTGACAATCCGCGCGCGATTGTGGCGGCGGCTTTTGACGGGGATACACTGGTCGGGGCCGCGACCGGCCTGCCGCTGGCCGATGCCGATGCCGAATTTCAGGCAGCCTTTGCCGAGCGGAATATCGCGGATATCTTCTATTGCGCGGAATCGGTTCTTTTGCCCGGTTATCGCGGTCAGGGCGCAGGGCACCGGTTTTTCGATCTGCGCGAGGATCATGCGCGCAAGCTGGGGTATACCCACGCCTGTTTCTGCGGGGTCATCCGCCCCGATGACCACCCGGCCCGCCCGCAAGACTATCAGCCGCTGGACCCGTTCTGGCGCAAGCGGGGCTACGCGCCCCTGCCCGGTGTCACGGCGCAATTCGCCTGGCGCGATCTGGGCGCGGAGGAGGAGTCTGCCAAACCCATGCAATTCTGGATGCGCCCGCTATGAAACTCGCCGCCGCTGCCTATCCGCTGGATTTCCTGCCCGACTGGGACGCCTATGCGGCGAAACTCTCGGGCTGGGTGGCACAGGCCGCCGGGGAAGGGGCCGATCTGCTGGTCTTTCCCGAATATGGCGCGATGGAACTGGCCAGCCTTGGCGGCGCAGAGGTCGCAGCCGATCTGGAAGCCGCGTTGCATGAGGTCATCGCGCACATGCCGCGCGTCATCGAGCTGCATGCCGAACTGGCCGCGCGCCACAATGTGCATATCCTGGGTGCCAGCGGCCCGGCCATGGCCGATGCCCCCCGCCCGGTGAATCGCGCGGTGCTTTATGGCCCGGATGGGGTGATCGGGCATCAGGACAAGCAGATCATGACCCGGTTCGAGCGTGAGGACTGGGATATCGCCCCCGGAACGGGGCTGCGCGTGTTCGAGACTCCGCTGGGGCGTCTGGGCGTGATCATCTGCTATGACGCCGAATTTCCGCTGCTGGCGCGCGCGCTGGTCGATGCAGGCGCCGAGATCCTGCTCGCGCCCTCCGCGACCGAGGCGCTGGCGGGATATACGCGCGTCAAGGTGGGGGCGATGGCGCGCGCGCTGGAAAACCAATGCGTCGTGGCCCATGCCCCCACGGTCGGCCCCGCGCCGTGGTGCCCGGCCGTCGATGAGAACACAGGCGCAGCCGCCATCTATGGCCCGCCCGATATGGGCTTTCCCGCAACCGGCATTCTGGCGCAGACCGACATGAACGCGCCGGGCTGGGCCATGGCAGAGATCGAGCCCGCAGCCATTGCCCGCGTGCGCCGCGACGGGGCGGTGCTGAACCATGCGCATTGGCATGAGCAGGAAATTCGGCTGCAAACACCGGTCTTGCACGCGGGTGATGCATAATTCGCTTGAAAACCGGGCGGAAACGGCCCATTTAACGCGCGCGCAAACCCGCGCAGCGCGTCTTTCGCGCCACCCAAGTATGGAGTGACCATGGCCAAGGAAGAACTGCTCGAATTTCCCGGTGTCGTCAAGGAACTCCTGCCCAATGCGACATTTCGGGTCGAGCTGGAAAACGGCCATGAAATCAACGCACATATGGCAGGCAAGATGCGCAAGAACCGCATCCGCGTTCTTGTCGGCGACAAGGTGCAGGTGGAAATGACCCCCTATGACCTGACCAAGGGTCGGATCAATTACCGTTTCAAATAGCGTGCCTCGGCTGATCCTCGGCTCTGGCAGCCCGCGCAGGCAGGAGATTCTCGCGTCAATGGGGGTGATCCCCGATGCGATCCGTGCCGCCGATATTGACGAAACCCCGCGCAAGGGTGAATTGCCCCGCCCCTATTGCGAACGCGTGACCCGCGCGAAACTGGACGCGATCCAGGCCGATCCTGATGACATCGTGCTCTGCGCCGATACGACCGTGGCGCTGGGGCGGCGTATTCTGGGCAAGCCCGCCACTGCGGGCGAGGCGGCAGAATTCCTGCACATGCTCTCGGGTCGGCGGCATCA
>PWWF01000417.1 GCA_003561595.1 Paracoccaceae bacterium
AAATGGTTGCCGATGATCACATGGCCGGACCCGTTCATCACCCCGAAATGCGCCCAGAGCGATGCGCGGTTGTTGCGGATCTTGGCGTCATTGCCATTGACGTTGAAGGCGATGACCGTGCGATCCTCGGCAGGCAGAGGCTGTTGCGAGCTGCGGAACTGGCAATTGTCGATCCAGAGCCCCTGACAGGCCGTCCCGATAGAGGTGATGGCCCGGTCGCGCGGGCGGTCGAATTCGCAATTCATGAAGCGCAGGATACGCCCGCCTTCGGGCAGCATGACCGACGAACACCGCCCCCGGCAGCGGAACTCGATATCATGCATCTCGAAATTGCGCAGGCTCGAGAAGCCCGAGAAATCGAGCATGTATTGATAGCGCTCGAAAGTGAAATTCTGCGTGCCCGACCCGCCATGCAAAGGCTGGCTCAGTGTGATCCGGTCCGCGCCGGTGTTGCGGTCGCGCACATAGACCTCGCGCCCCACGCCCACGCCCGAGACGCGCGCGCCTACCGGCACGCCCGCGACATTGTCGATATCGTCCAGTCGCTCGGGGTTGCCGACCGAATAGGTCGCGGTGCGGGTCACGGTCTGGGTATCCCAGTCGCTGGTGTCCTGTGCGTCGATCTGACCATTTACGATCAGGCGGCGCGCGGAATAGCTGTCGGTCCCGGCCAGCGCGCGCATATCAACCGGGCCATCCAGCGCCACGCGGCGGCCTTTCAGATCGAATGTCGTGTGCTGGTTGGTGGCAAACAGCGCCTGCACGCCCTTGCGAAAGGCCGTCTCGCCATCGCCGAAGGCGGCCTCGTACCCTGGATAATCGAAATTGCGCTGCAGGATCAGCACCGCGTCATCGGGCATGCTGAGCGTGCCGCGAAACGCCACCGGCATGGGCACGGTCAGGTCGGATTCGATACGGTACTCCCCTTCAGGCACCAGCAGGTGCCGACTGCCCGCCGCATCCATCGCCGCGGCAAAGGCCGGGCGGTCATCGGTCGCCCCGTCCCCCACGGCCCCGAAATCGCGCACATCGACCAGCCCCAGCAGGTCAGAGGCATAGAGCGCGGTGATATCCTCGATCACGATATCATCGACACGGACAACACCCCCGGTCGGCCCGGTCAGGTCGATCCCGAAATGCGCAAAGACAACCTCGACCGGCCAGACCATATCGACACCGGGGCGCGCGCCGGTGCCCACGATGGCCGACATCTCGACAACTGTACCGTATTCCTCCAGCGTCGTGACCGGCCCTGTCGTCGTGATGCCCGAGACCTGCTGATTGAACTCATTGCCCGCCCAGGCCGCAATCGCGACATCGGGCAGCACACCGCTGACGGCCTTGATCCGCACGCGGATGCGCAGGTAGCGGCCCGGATGGATCGGCACCTCGCCCATCCAGCGCAGCCGGGTGGTGGCGCTGAGCTTCTGGATTTCCAGGCTGCTGCCGAAATCCGGGTCCGTGGGCACAAAGGCGGCAAAGGCGGCCTCGTCATAGGTTGGCGTATCGGGACGCCCGGTGGTCTGCGACCAGACATCCAGCCCGGCAGAAAACGGCGGCGGCATGATTGCCAAACCCTGAGTAACGGCCAAGTTCATGAGAGACCCCTCTTGTCATGCGATCAGAAACAGGCCGCGTGCGGGGCTGGCAGGGCAGCGTGCCCTGACAGGCCCGGTACTGGCCGGATCGGACAAGTTTTAGGGGAAAGCCGTTAAACCGTGCTGAGGCGAGCGCGCGCTGCCCCCTTCAGACCCCGGTTTCGGGCGCGCGCAGAAGCTGCACGCCATTGATCTGCCAGCCCTCATCGGTTTCCAGCATCTGATAGCCCAGCATATGCACCCGACCGGTCGCATCGCGGATCATGACGCGCTGCATCACGCGCCCGCCCATTTCCTGCTGCTCAAGCATGGTGACCTGATCGGGGCGGTGGACCATGGGGTAGCCTTCGCGCACCATACGGCCGAAGCGTTCGGGCGTGCCGAACAGGCGCTTGATATTGGGGCTGGCATAGGAAAAGGCTGTGTCGAAATCATCGGCCATGAAGGCCTCTAGCTGGTCGGAGATGACGCGCTGGACCGGATCATCCTGGGCTGCGGTCTGGGTGCCGACCGCGAGGGTGAGGCAAAAGGCGAGGGTCATGAACGTTTTGCGCATGGTTGCATCCTCCTGAATCCGATACGCGGCAGATGCGGGGATGGATCACTGTTGCCTGTGCCTTTCCGGCAGGGTTGCGCAAGGCGACGGGCCGGGCGATACCCGAACGGGCATCAAGGCGGGGGCGCGTATGGCACTGGCATCTGATCTGCAATGGCGCGCATGGGCCGTGGCGGCGCTGGTCCTTGGCGCGCTGCTGTGGCTGCTGGGCGATGTTCTGGCCCCGTTCCTGACCGGCGCGGCGATTGCCTATTTCCTGAACCCGGCGGTCCTGCGGCTGACGCATGCGGGGCTGCCGCGCGTGCTGGCCGTGGCCGTGCTGATGCTGGCCATGCTCGGCGCGCTGGTCACGGCGATGCTGCTGATCATCCCCGCCGCGATCAGCCAGGCGGTGCAATTCACCGATGCCGCGCCCGATCTGCTGGCGCATTTGCAAGAAACATTGCGCGCGCGCTTTTCATGGGCAGACGGGCTGGAGGAACAGTTGCAATCCTCGCTCGCAGCGCTGGGTGACACGATCCGCGAGCGCGGTGCCGAGCTGGCGCAGGGGGTGTTGCGCTCGGTCTCGGGGCTGGTCAGTGCCGTGATCTTCCTGGTCATCACCCCGGTGGTCGCATTCTACCTGCTGCTGGACTGGCCCCGCGTGGTGGCCGGGGCCGATGATCTGCTGCCGCGACAGCATGCGCCGACCGTCCGTGATCTGGCCTGGCAGATCGACCGCTCCATCGCCGGGTTTGTGCGCGGGCAAGTGACGGTTTGTCTGATCCTCGCGGCCTATTACGCCACGGCGCTGGGGCTGGCGGGGCTGCAATTCGGGCTGGCCATCGGCATCATCGCGGGGCTGATTTCCTTCATCCCGTATATCGGCGCAATCGTGGGGGGCGTGCTGGCGATCGGGGTGGCGCTGTGGCAATTCTGGGGGATGCCCGGGTCCATCGCGCTGGTGGTGGTGATCTTTGCCATCGGGCAGGTGCTGGAGGGCAATATCCTTGTCCCGCGGATCGTCGGGCATTCGGTGCGGCTGCACCCGGTCTGGCTGCTATTCGCGATCACGGCCTTCGGCACGCTGTTCGGCTTTACCGGCATGCTGATCGCCGTGCCGCTGGCGGCCAGTATCGGGGTGCTGGTGCGCTTCGGCGTGGCCCAGTATCACGCCAGCACGCTGTATGACGCGCAGCGTCAGAACCCGGATGACCCCGCATGACACGCGCGCCCCAGATGCCCATGCCGCTGAGCCTGCCCGTGCGCCTGTCGCGGACGGATTTCGTGACCGCGCCCTGCAATGCCGCCGCATTTGCGATGCTGGAGGGGGATGACTGGCCGCAGGGCAAGCTGGTGCTGACCGGGCCAGAGGGCGCGGGCAAGACGCATCTGCTGCATATCTGGGCCGCGCGCCGCGACGCGCTTTTGCTGGATGGCGCGACCCTTGGCGCGGCGGACCCGGCGCAACTGGCGGCGCGCGGCGCCGTTGCGGTTGACGGGGCCGCGCAGGTCGCGGGCGACCCGCATGCAGAGCACGCGCTGTTTCACCTGCACAACATGCTGGCGTCGAGTGGCGGGCATCTGCTGCTGGCCGCGCGTGCGCCCGTGCGCGACTGGGGCATTGCGCTGCCGGATCTGGCCTCTCGCCTGCTGGCGGCCACGCATGTCAGCCTGGGCGCGCCGGATGATGCGCTGCTGGCGGCAGTGCTGGGCAAGCTGTTCGCGGACCGGCAACTGACGGTCCCGGACACGCTGATCCCCTATCTGCTGGCCCGGATGACCCGGTCGCTGGCCGCCGCGCAGACGCTTGTCGCCCGGCTGGATGCGGAATCGATGGCGCGCAAGAAACCCGTCTCCCTGCGGCTGGCAGGCGATGTTCTGCAAACTACGCAGGACTGATACGACGCGGGACGAATCACCCTCTTGTTTCGTATATTCGCGCTGCCTACTTTATCTCAGAATGCATATAGCGGAGGCTGCCTTGTATCGTAACGCCCTTGCGGCCCTGTTTTTCTGCCTGACATTGGGGGTTCCCGCAACGGCAGCTTCGGACACCTCGGAGACGCGCGAGATTTCGGGCGAAATGATGGTGCTTGAACGGATGGCGCTGCCCGATGACACTGTGCTGCTGGTCGATCTGACCGATGCGCTGGATAATTCGGTCGCCAGCCATCGCGAGGGCACGGATGGCCGCCAGAGCCCGTTCGCCTTCAGCCTGACCGCACCGACGGATGAATTGCTGGTCCTGCGCGTGGGGCTGCGCGGCGGGGATGATGCCTTCTGGCTCAGCGAGCCTGTGGCGATTGCCGAAGGGGATGAGGATGTGTCGCTGGGCACCTTGCGTGCGTTGCGCATCCCGTTCATGGGGTTTGCCTCTCTCCTGTCCTGCGACAACCAGTATTTCGAGCTGGGCTTTCGCCCGGATGAGGTGCGACTGCGCCTGAATGAGCAGATCATCACGATGCTGGCGGAGCCGGCGGCGTCTGGTGAGATGTTCGTATCAGCCGACAACCCGTCCACTTCGGTTCACCTGAAGGACGCTTCGGCGATTCTGCGCATCGACGGGGCGGAACTGTCCGAATGCGCCCTGATCCGCCCGCAGGATGACATCACGCTAGGGGTCTGGACGATCAGTTCCATACAGGGCACCCCCACGTTGTTCCCGTCGCGCACAGAGCTGGTTTTCTACCCCGACGGCCGGATCAGTGCCTCTATCGGGTGCAACCGCATGGTGGGCAGCTACCGGCGCCACGGCGGCGTGTTGACCTTTGGGCGCATTGCCAGCACTCTGATGGCCTGCCCCGAGGGGTTGGATGACCAGGAACGGCGATTTGCCAGCGTTCTGGACGTGATCGACGGCTACAGGCTGGACCCCGAAAGCGGACGGCTGAACCTGCTGGCGGGAGGAGAGACGATCCTGCAGGCCAGAAAATAGACACTGTCCAGCCGGAGCCGATGCTGTGCCTCGGGTAAGACGTTACAGGATTGTCATGGGAAATGAGTATCGCGCCGGAATGAGCAGCACAAAGCAACCGCAAATAGCCCAGCCGCAGCCCATAGTTCCCTGTGCCGCTTCGGGCGATGGTGCCACCTCTGTGGCACAGGCCGGGCCGCATGTGTCGGACACCGCCATGAGCGCGGATTTCCTGAACACACCCTTTCCCGAACCGGTCTCGCTGGACGGGTTCGACCCGTCGGGGCCAGAGCGGTTTTTCAATCGCGAATTGTCATGGCTGGCCTTCAACTGGCGGGTGCTGGAAGAAGCGGTCAACCCACGCGTGCCGCTTCTGGAACGCCTGCGCTTCCTCTCCATCTCGGCGGCCAATCTGGATGAGTTTTACACTGTGCGCGTCGCGGGCCTGCGCGAACTGGCGCGGGCGGGCAATACCACCCCGTCAGATGACGGGCGCATACCGGCCGAACAATTGCAGCTTATCCACGAAGATGCGCGCCGCCTGATGGAGTATCAGCAACAGATCTGGTCCGGCCTGCGGGGTGAGCTTGCCGAGGCCGGAATCGTTCTGCTGACCCACAAGGACCTGCGCGAGTCCGACCGCAACGAATTGCGCGCCTATTTTCTGGAACATGTGTTCCCGGTCCTGTCGCCGCTGGCCATCGACCCTGCGCACCCCTTTCCCTTTATCCCCAATGCGGGCTTCTCGCTCGCGCTGGAGTTGGAGGACAAGCGCGGGCGCATCGTGAACGCGCTGGTGCCGATTCCAAACCAGATCGCGCGCTTTGTGCGGCTGGGCCGCGACCCGGTGCGCATGCTGCCCCTGGAGGAACTGGTGCTGGCCGAGTTGGACAGCCTGTTTCCGGGCTATCACCTCAAAGGGTCCTGCACATTCTCGGTGCTGCGCGACAGCGATCTGGAGGTCGAGGAAGAAGCCGAGGATCTGGTGCGCGAATTCGAGGTCGCGCTGAAGCGCCGCCGCCGGGGCGAAGTGGTGCGCATGAAGATCTCGGCAGGCGCGCCGCCCGAGTTGCGCGAGGTCGTGATGGAGGAACTGGCCGTTCCCGCAAGCGATGTCATCGAGGTCAACGGCATCATGGGCATCTCGACCCTGAAGGAGCTGGTGCTGGACGAACGCCCCGACCAGCTTTGGCCCAGTTTCACCCCGCGCGTGCCCGAACGCGTGCAGGACCATGGCGGCGACATGTTCGCTGCCATCCGCCAGAAGGACATGTTGCTGCACCACCCCTATGAGACATTCGACATGGTGGTGCGGTTTCTGGAACAGGCCGCGCGCGACCCCGATGTGCTGGCCATTCGCCAGACGCTTTACCGCACCTCGCGCGACAGTCCGATTGTCGCCGCGCTGTGCGAAGCGGCAGAGGCGGGCAAATCCGTGACCGCACTGGTCGAGCTGAAGGCCCGCTTTGACGAGGCCGCGAATATCCGCCAGTCGCGGCGGCTGGAACGCTCGGGCGCGCATGTCGTCTATGGGTTCGTGAACTACAAGACTCATGCCAAGATCAGCACGGTCGTGCGGCGCGAAGGGGACAGGCTGGTGACCTACACCCATTGGGGCACTGGCAATTACCACCCTATCACCGCGCGCATCTATACCGATCTGTCGCTTTTCACCTGCGACGCGGCCCTTGGGCGGGATGCGACGCGCGTGTTCAACTACGTCACCGGCTATGCCGAACCCGCGCAGTTGGAGAACCTGTCAATCTCTCCCCTGTCGATGAAGCCACGCCTGCTGGAGATGATCGCCGCCGAGGCAGAGGCCGCGCGCGAAGGGCGCCCGGCAGAGATCTGGGCCAAGATGAATTCGATCATCGAGCCCGATGTGATCGACGCACTTTATGCCGCCAGTCAGGCGGGGGTCCGCATCAGCCTTGTGGTGCGAGGCATCTGCGGGTTGCGCCCCGGCATCAAGGGCCTGTCCGAGAATATCCGCATCAAATCGGTGGTGGGGCGGTTTCTGGAACATTCGCGGATCGTGTGTTTCGGCAATGGGGCGGGGCTGCCCTCGGATCAGGCGCGGGTGTTTATCTCTTCTGCCGACTGGATGGGGCGCAATCTGAACCGGCGGGTGGAAACACTGGTCGAGATTCAGAACCCGACCGTCAAGGCGCAGATCGTAGGCCAGATCATGGCGGCCAATCTGGCGGATGAGGCGCAAAGCTGGGTCATCCGCCCCGAAGGCCCGGCGCTGCGCACCCTGCCCGACGCAGACGCCTCGCGCCGGTTGTTCAACTGCCACCGGTTCTTCATGGAAAACCCGTCCCTGTCGGGGCGCGGATCAGCCGGGGCGCAGGATGTGCCCGAACTGACCCATTCGCATGACTGACCGCGCGCGCATCATGCCTTCAATTCCCTGAACGACCCGCCTAGACAGGGCAGGCTTGCGCCGTGTGGCGCGTCGGGGAACGCGTATGCTGCTGATCACGATATGGCCGCTCTTTGCCATGATAGGGCTGGGCTTTGTGCTGGCGCGCCGGGGCTTTCCGTCCGATGCGTTCTGGCCCGCTGCCGAGCGGTTCAACTATGCGCTGCTGTTTCCCGCGCTGCTGGTCGTCAGCCTGGCCGACGCGCCCTTGCGCGACCCGGCACTGGTGCAGCTTGGCGCGGCTGCCGTCACCATCATCCTGATCGCATCGGCCGCGCTGTGGCTGTATCGCCGCGTGGTGCCGATGCCCGCCGCGCGCTTCGGCCCGATGCTGCAGGGCACAGTCCGGTTCAACACCTATCTTGGGCTGGCGCTGATCGCCTTGCTGGCGGGGCAAAACGGGCTGGAGCGGGCCGCTGTCTATCTGGCCATCGCCGTGCCCCTGGTGAATGTGCTGTCGATCCTTGCACTGACGGATCGGGCCGCGCCGCTGACCATCCTGCGCGCGATCCTTCTGAATCCGCTGATCATCGCCTGCGTGGTCGGGTTCGCGCTGGCGCTGACGGGTATCGGGTTGCCCTATGGCACGGACGGTTTTCTGGGGCTGATCGGTCAGGCCAGCCTGCCGCTGGGGCTGCTGAGCGTGGGGGCCGCGCTGAAACTCTCGGCGCTGCGGGCGGAATTCGGCGCGCTGGCGGGGGTCGGGGTGGTCCGCCTGCTGGCCATGCCTGCGCTGGCGGCCCTGATCGGCATTCTGTTCGGGCTGGGCGGGACCGAAGCGCTGGTGCTGGTGGTCTTCTCGGCCATTCCGACGGCACCCACGGCCTATGTGCTGACGCGGCAACTGGGCGGGGATGGCGCGCTGATGGCGGGGATCGTGACTTCGCAGACGATTGCCGCCGCGATCAGCATTCCGCTGGTGATCCTTGTCTTTGGCGCGCTGTAGGCGGCACCGCGACGCCGCTGCTTGCACTTCCCGGCGCGCAGGCGTAGCTCTGTCCCCATGCTCTCGCTCACTGATCCCGATGCGCAGCCCGCCTGCCCCGCGCCGTTCAACATGGCCGCCTATGTGCTCGCCGCAGGCAGCGCCACGCCCGACAAGATTGCGCTGCAAATCGTAGGTGCCAGCCGGGCGGAGCGCTGGTCCTATGCGCGGCTGATCGCCGCTGTCAGGGGCACGGGCACGGGGCTTTTGCAACGCGGCCTGCAGCCCGGCGACCGGGTGCTGATGCGGCTGGGCAATACGGTCGATTTTCCGGTGGCCTATCTGGGCGCGATTGCCGCCGGGCTGGTGCCGATCCCGACCTCGACCCAACTGACCGGCCCCGAGATCACGCGCATCGCACAGCAAACCGCGCCCGCGCTGGTGCTGGCGGGCGCAGATGTAGCCCTGCCCGATCACC
>PWWF01000375.1 GCA_003561595.1 Paracoccaceae bacterium
CCACCATCAGATCATCCAGTATCCCGCCCGAGGGGTCGGTGAACATCGCATAGCGCTGCCGCCCGACGGCCAGTTCCTTCAGCGCCACGGGCACCAGCCGTTCCAGCGCGGCATCGGCATCCGGCCCACGCAGGATGACCTGCCCCATATGGCTGACATCGAACAGCCCGGCCTGCGCGCGGGTATGCAGATGCTCGCCCATCACGCCGAGGGGAAACTGCACCGGCATGTCATAGCCCGCAAAGGGCACCATCTTGGCGCCCTGCGCGACATGCAGGGCATGAAGCGATGTGCGTTTGAGTGTCTGTTCGGTCATTCCGGCCCCGTCTGGTCATGCATGCGCGGGGCTTTGCCCGCCTGTCATGCCCCCTCTGTCCTGATGCCTGAGATCGCTATCCCTTCGGCGGGCGCGTGCGCTGCGCCACTCTCCAGAGTCTGTTCGCGGATACGGTCCTTCTGCCTGAGAGTTTACCGGGGCGGTTGCTCCTTCGGCCCTGACGGCGATGCGCCAGCGTCTCCCGTATCCGTGGGGAAGTGGTAGCGGATCGGGGCGCGGATTGGCAAGCCCAAACTCAAGCGCTTGCCCTTGCCCGCGCGAACGGGCAGAAACGGGCCATGTCGGATCCGTTCTTCTTTGGCTATGGCAGCCTGGTCAATCGTGACACCCATGACTACCCCGATGCAGTGCCCGCCACGTCCCTCGGCTGGCGGCGCGAATGGCGCGTGGCGCATCGTTTCGGGCGGACATTCCTGAGTGCGGTGCGCGATCCGGGCGCGGCGATTGACGGGCTGGTCGCGCGTGTGCCGGGCGATGACTGGGCCGCGCTGGACCTGCGCGAGGCGGGCTATGGACGTCATATCCTGCCCGCGGGCGACCTGCGCGCCCCACAGCCCGTGACCGCCCAGATCTACGCCATCGCAGAGACCGACTCGGCTCTGCCGACCCCGGCCCATCCGATCAAGCTCAGCTATCTGGATGTGGTGGTCGCGGGTTTTCTGCGCGAATTCGGCGAAGGGGGTGTCGCGCGGTTTTTCAACACGACCACGGGCTGGACCAGCCCGTTCGATGACCGCGCAGCCCCGCTTTATGCCCGCGCTCGCCCGGTCAGTGCGCAGACGCGCGACATGGTCGACACCCATCTGGCGGCGCTCGGCGTCACGATCCTGCGCGACTGAGCGGCGGCGGGGTCAGGCCACGGCCTCCATCTCGGCGATGATGCCATCGACGATTTCGGTCATCAAACCCTCATCCTCGCATTCGGCCATCACGCGAACCAGTGGTTCGGTGCCCGATTTGCGGATCAGCAGACGCCCGCGCCCCGCAAGCCGCGTCTTGGCATCCTCGATCACCTTCTGCACTTCCTGCCGCGACAAGAGATCGACGCCGGGCGCGTAGCGCAGATTGCGCAGCACCTGCGGCACGGGTTCGAAACAGCGCACGAGGCTGGAAGCCGGGCGATCCGTCTCGACCATCGCGGCCAGGAATTGCAGCGCGGAAATCAGCCCGTCGCCCGTGGTGGCGTAATCGGTCATGACAATATGGCCCGATTGTTCGCCCCCCAGATTCCAGCCCCCCTGCCGCATTCGCTCGACGACATGCCGGTCGCCCACGGGCGTGCGTTCCAGCCGCAGGCCATGGCCTTCCAGAAACCGCTCCAGCCCCAGATTGGACATGACGGTGGCCACCAGAACCCCGTCGCGCAGGATCTGTGCCTCGGCCCAGCGGCGGGCGAAAAGCGCCATGATCTGGTCGCCATCGGCGATCTGGCCACGTTCGTCGATCAGGATGACGCGGTCGGCATCACCATCCAGCGTGATGCCCAGATCAGCGCCTGTTTCCAGTACCTTGGCGGCGCAGGCGCGCGGCCAGGTCGAGCCGCATTGCAGGTTGATATTGGTGCCGTCGGGCGACACGCCGATGGGAATGACCTCTGCCCCCAATTCCCACAAAAGCTGCGGCGCGACCCGGTGCGCGGCGCCGTTTGCGCAATCGAGCACGATCTTCAGACCGCTGAATTCACGCCCGCGCGGCAGCGTCGTCTTGGCATATTCGACATAGCGCCCGCCGGCGTCATCGATCCGCTTGGCGCGCCCGATATTGGCGGGTTGGGCAGCGCTGATGTCACCTGCCACGATCTCTTCAATCGCGGCTTCATCCGCGTCGGACAGTTTGAACCCGTCCGGGCCGAAAAACTTGATCCCGTTATCCTGATGCGGGTTGTGGCTGGCCGAGATCATGATGCCCAGATCCGCCCGCATTGACCGGGTCAGAAACCCCACGGCAGGTGTCGGCACCGGCCCCAAGAGCAGCACATTCATGCCGGTTGAGGTCAGCCCCGCCGTCAGCGCCGTTTCCAGCATATAGCCCGACAGCCGCGTGTCCTTGCCGATCACGACCCGGTGCCCGCTTGATCCGTCGCGGCGGAAATGTCGCCCCGCCGCGGCCCCGAGCCGCAAGGCCATTTCGGCTGTCATCGGATAGCTGTTGGCCGTGCCGCGCACGCCGTCTGTCCCAAATAGCTTAGGCGCCATTCCTGTCTCACCCCTCGTTCTTGTGCAGCGCCTGCCACAGGGACAGGGCCTGTCTTGTCTGCGCCACATCATGCACACGCAGGATCTGCGCGCCCTGCGCAGCGCCATGCAGCGCGACGGCCACCGACCCTGCCACACGCTGCCCGGCCACAGCCTCGCCGCTGATTGTGCCGATGAAGCGTTTTCGTGACGCGCCCAGCAGAATAGCACATCCCAATTCGTGCAGGAAAGCCAGCGATTGCAACAGGTCCAGATTGTGCCGAAGGGTTTTGCCAAAACCGATGCCAGGGTCCAGGATTATCCGCTCTGGCGCGATGCCTGCGGCCTCCGCGCGATCACGCGCGGCGCGCAGCCAGTCGGTCACATCCAGACGTACATCCTTGTATTTCGGGTCTTTTTGCATGGTCTGGGGGGTGCCCTGCGCATGCATCAGACAGACCGGCACGCCTGCATCGCGCACCACCTGCGCCAGATCACGGTCCCATGTCAGGGCTGACACATCATTCACGATATCGGCCCCGGCGGACAGCGCTGCCTCGGCCACGGCGGCCTTGCGCGTGTCGATCGAGATGGGCAGCCGCAGCCCGTCCGCGCGCAGTGCCGCGATCAGCGGGGCCGTGCGCGCGATCTCATCGGCCACGGAAACCTCGGTCGCGCCAGGGCGGGTGGATTCGCCCCCGATATCCAGAATATCCGCCCCGGCGCTGACCAGCGCATGGGCATGGGCGCGCGCGGCCGCCATGTCCTGCAACTGCCCGCCATCGGAAAAGCTGTCCGGCGTGACATTCACGATGCCCATGATGCGCGGGGCCGTCAGGTCCAGCCCGCAGATGGGCGCAGGCGCTACGGTCAGATCGTGGTCGCGCGCCGGATCAGGGCTGCGCGGCACCATGTCTCCATCGCGCCGCACCTCGTGAATGCGGGCAATGCGCAGGGCGGGCTGCCCCCGCAGGGGCAGCATGTCGGGTGTGGCAATCGCGGCCGGGCAGCAGATCGGCAGACGGTAGATCATGGATCACCCCCTAAGCGCGGCAGCGTGACCTGTGGTACCCGGCTGCCCGAGGGCCCCGCAAGCCCGTCCGGCAGTGCCAAACGCTCTGCGGCGACATGTTCGGCCAGCCATTGCGCCAGCGCCACTGTGTCATGCACCGGCCCTTGCGGCCCGTCCGTCGCATCCAGCACCAGCTTGGAGGGCGCCC
Source organism: Paracoccaceae bacterium (assembly GCA_003561595.1). Classification (GTDB taxonomy): domain Bacteria; phylum Pseudomonadota; class Alphaproteobacteria; order Rhodobacterales; family Rhodobacteraceae; genus Roseinatronobacter. Next base: position 3,732 of record PWWF01000375.1, read on the forward strand.
AGACGATCATCTGCCCCTCGCGCATGGCGAAATCGATCTCGGTGCGGCTGGCCACGACCAGACAGCGCGGATCATGCGCGGCCAGCCGCCAGGCATTCTGCTCGATTGCCAGCAGGTCGATCCGCCGCTGCACGGCCCGGTGCCCGGTCTGCGCGACAGGCTCGGGCGGCAGGCCGACACACAGGATCACGGGCGCCCCACCTTCTTGCAGCCGGTCCAGCAGCGCGGCCAGATCGGGGGCATCGATCATGGCATTGTCCAGATAGGCAACAAGCGGATGCAGGTCGGTGCCCTCGCCCGCCGCATCGACCGCGCGCAGGGGCTGCGCCGCGCGCGAGCGCACAATCTCGACCCCCAGCGCGCCGGGGCCGCGATCCAGCTTTTCGATCCGCACGAAAACCCGCATTGCCTGCGGCTCGAACAATATGCGTTCAGCCACCCCTTCGGCCAGCGTTTCCAGCAGGTTGACACGCCCCAGCGCCAGTTCGGCGGCAATCGCCTCGGTGATGCGGTCATAGGACAGGATGCGGTCCACATCATCGTCAAGCGGCGCGGGATGGGGCCGTATCTCGACCGCGATATTGAAGCGCACGCGCTGGGTGTGGCCGCGTTCGGCCTGAAAGGCGCCGATCTCGACCGCGACGACATGATCGCGCAGGCTGATACGGTCGCGCGGGTCCACAGGCGCAGAGGCTTCGGCGCGGGCTTCGGGATGGGCGAATGCCAGGCGGATATCAGTAGTCATGGGCGGGCCTTCCAGTATCGGTCAGGCCCTGTCTAATCCGCACGGCAGCGAAACAACAGTGCAAACCCGCCCCCGGTCCCGCCGGGCGCGACATGCGCGGCGCGGATCAGCCGCGATAGAACAGATGCGCCCCGATCTGCGTGGTCTGGCGGAACTGCTGCGCCCATGGCGGATTGACTGCCGTGGTGTGAAAAAACAGCGCCCCTTCGGTCAGACCGCGCCGCCCGCCATTGGACATGACCTGCGCGATACGGCGCGCCTTGTTGGCGGCGCGGCGGTTGGGCATCGCCTCGGACTGGCCATCGCAGGCAAAGCTGAATTGACACCCACCCATCTGCCCTTGGCGCACGCCCTGATAGACCACCCCGCAAATCGAATTCGGAAAGCGGGCCGAACTGACGCGGTTCATGATGACCTCAGCCACGGCGAACTGCCCGCGCAGGGTTTCGCCGCGCGCCTCGTGATAGACTGCTGTGGCAAGGCAGGCTTCCTGCTTGTCCAGCGGGCGCAGATCGACACTGCGCAACCAGCGGCGGGTATATTGCAGCGCGCGATATTTCATCCCGTCCGGGCGGGTCTTGGGCAGAAGCGATATTTCGGGCGCGAATTCGGGTTGCGGCGGGGCGAGTGTGGCAGGCGCGGCCATGCTGCCACTGCTGGAAATGCGGGTCTGATGCGCAAGCGCCGCGAATTGCGCGCGCTCCCGCGGCAGCGGGCGGACCGAGGGCGCGCTTTCGCGTGCGTCATAGGCTTCGGCGACAACTTCTGCAGGCGGCTCGCCCCGGATGGCCATGGCGGGAGAGCGCCAATGCGTCACGTCATGATCCAGTTTGGCGACCATGATGGCCGGTGTTTCGGGCGCGTCCTGCAGCACCTCATTGCGTTCTGCCGGGTTCGACCCCTGGACCGAGGCCATGACCAGCCGCGCGCGCGTCTCGGCCGTCAGGGTCGCATCCTCGACCCGCGTTCCGACACTGGGCAGACCGATCAGGACCATCGCCGCGCAGAGCACCGAACCGGTTGCCCCCTTGCGCGCAAGCCGCCGCCATCGCTGCGCGGTTTTGTGGGCCTTGTCCGCCACGCCGGCACACTGCTGCGCCTGCGTTTCGTGTTCAAACGCGTTCGACATAAATTCTGGTCGCCGCCACTTTTCAGCGGCGCTGTCCCCTGTTTCCCAAGCTATTCAGCGCAACGCATATATACCAAAACAGCGCAAAGGTCCAGAAAGCGCCGGATTTGCCTGTTTTCGCGGCAAATGACGAATGGTCACGACCCGGTTAAGCGCCGGATTTTCAGCGCTCATTCCGCGGGGTCGATGACAAGCTGCGCTGCCGCCAGTCGCGCCACTGGCACCCGGAAGGGCGAGCAGGACACGTAATCGAACCCCAGATCGCGGCAGAACCGAATCGAGGCCGGATTGCCGCCATGTTCACCGCAGATCGACAGTGTCAGCTCTGGCCGCGCGTGCCTTCCACGCTCGGCACCAAGGCGCAGCAACTCGCCCACCCCGTCCAGGTCGAGGCTGTGAAACGGGTCTTCGGGAAAGACGCCCTGCTGCACGTAATCCGACATGAACCGCCCCGCATCATCGCGCGACAGGCCATAGGTCATCTGCGTCAGGTCATTCGTGCCAAAGGACAGAAAGGACGCGTGCAGCGCAATCTCTCCCGCGCGCAGGGCCGCGCGCGGGGTTTCGACCATCACACCCAGCCGATAGTCGAAATCCGCCCCCATGCGCGAGCGCACATTGGCCGCAATCGCATCGATCCGCGATTTGACCAGTTCGACCTCGCGCATTGCCGAAACGAGCGGGATCATGATTTCCGGCACCACCGGATCAGCCCGGCGCGAGACTTCGACCGTCGCCTCGAAAATCGCGCGCGCCTGCATCTCGTAGATCTCGGGGATGGTCACGCCCAGCCGCACTCCGCGCATGCCCAGCATCGGGTTGAATTCGGACAGTGCATCGGCCCGGCGCATGATCTCGGACAGGGGCTTGTCCAGCGCATCGGCCAGGAAGCGCAAGCCCTCTTTCGAGTGCGGCAGAAATTCGTGCAAGGGCGGATCGAAGAGGCGAATACAGACGGGTTGGCCGTGCATGATCTCGAACAGTTCCGTAAAATCAGCACGTTGCATGGGCAACAGCCGCTCCAGCGCGTCGGACCGGTCGGCGGGCGCATCGGCAAAGATCATCTCGCGCATCAGCGTCAGGCGATCATCCTCGAAGAACATGTGCTCGGTCCGGCACAACCCGATCCCCTGCGCATTGAACTCGCGCGCTATCCGCGCATCGGCGGGCGTGTCGGCATTGGCGCGAATGTCGATATCGCGCCGCGCATCGGCCCAGTCGAGAAGCGTGCTGAAGCGGTCATCCAGCGCAGGCTCCAGCAGCTTGACCTCGCCCAGCAGCACCGTGCCGCTTGTGCCATCGACCGTGATGAGATCGCCCTCGGACAGCACATGACTGCCCGCGCGTACCGTCTTGCGCCGCTCGTCGATCTGCATGCGAGAGGCACCCACAACGCAGGGCAGGCCCAGCCCGCGCCCGATGACCGCCGCATGGCTGGTCATGCCCCCGCGTTCGGTCAGCACGGCCTGCGCGGCATGCATGCCGCGAATATCCTCGGGCGTGGTTTCGCGCCGCACCAGAACGCAGGGCTCATCACGGGCAAAACAGGCCTGCGCCGCAGTGGACGAAAACACCACCCGCCCGATGGCCGCGCCGGGGCTGGCCGCGATGCCCTGGACGAAACTCTCGGCGCGGCTGCGCGGGTCCACCTGCCGGTGCAACAACTCGCTCAGGGCCTTGGGGGGAATGCGCATCAACGCCTCGTCCCGCTCGATGATCCCGTCCTGCGCCAGATCAACCGCCACCCGCACGGCCGCGCGCGATGAGCGCGGTACTGTCACCGCATCCAGCACCCACAACTTGCCGTCATCGAGCGTGAACTCGATCTCCATTTCCTCGCGCAACCGCTCGCGCGCGTATTTCCCGTGGCGCAGCAATTCGGCGAACGCCTCGGGGCTGCGCTCTTCAAGCGAGGGGCCGCGCTTGTCTCGTGTCAGATACAGCACATCGGCGCCATTGCGCATGGCATCCATCCCGTGCAGCCCGCGCGACTTGAAGCGCCCCGTGACCTGTTGCACCCCGGTCTCCGCGTCGATGAACCGGATCAGCCCGGCCCCGCTTTCGCCCTCGCCATAGCCGCGGGCCATGGCCTGCACCACCAGCCCCAACCCGGCCTCGGCCGGCGCACCCTTGGCCTGGCGTAGCAACCGGGCCGATGTGCCCTCCCAGGCGCGGGCCATGGATCGCAGCACATCGGCAAGCTGCTGGGCGGGTGATTGGGGAAACGGCTCTTCCATCTCGGATTCGTAATCGCGCAGGGCGGCCTGCAAGGCGGGCAGGCAGGGTTCGGACGCGTCAAACATGTCCGGGTCCAGATGCGCGACATGGGCGGCATAGGATTGCACGAAGCGAAAATAGATCTCGGTCGCAACGGGCTCGCCATAAAGCTCTGCAATCTCGGCATGTTTTTCGTCATTCATGCCGATATTCAGGATCGCCGCAGGCCCACCCCATTGCGGATGCTCGGCTGAAGGGCGCACTGAAAGAAGCTGGCCCCGCGGGAAATGGCTGAGCAGATGACGCAGGTTCATCTGCGCGCCTGTCGCGATCTCGCGCACAACGGCAAAGGACAGCGCGATGGTCTGCGGCACGGGCATGTCCAGCCGCACCAGCCGCTGCAGGCATTTTGCGCGCCAGCCATGACTCTGGCGCTTGATCGGGGCAGAACCGGTGATCTGCGCGTAATCGGTGAGGGTGAGGTATTTGGGCATGGGCTGGGCTTTCTGGCTGCGGCGCAGCATAGGCGGTTGCGGCGCTGAAACAAGTCCTTGTTCGCCACCGCGCCGGTTGGGGTGGGTCATGGACCCACCTTACGGCGCAACGCATCCCGTAGGGTGGGTCAGAAACCCACCCCTACCCCTCCAACTGCGTCAGATCCGCCACCTGCAGACAGGTCGCACGGATGCGGTGCAGCAGGTTCAGGCGATTACGGCGCAGGATTTCGTTCTCGGCATTGATCTGCACGGCCTCGAAAAACGCATCGATCGGCGCGCGCAGGCCGGCCATGGCGGCCATGGCGTCGGCGAAGTCTTCTTCGGCCATGGCAGGAGCAATGGTCGCTTCGGCGTGGTCGAGCGCGGTAAAAAGCGCGCGTTCCGCGTCGGTTTCGGCAAGCTTCGGGTCCGGGCCGAA
>PWWF01000399.1 GCA_003561595.1 Paracoccaceae bacterium
CGGATCTGGCCGGGGCGCAGCCGGTCATGCAGGCCCAGCGCCGCGCCCAGCACCCCCTCGCCCCCGCGCCCGCCACCATGGAACCGCGCCAGCCCGCCATCGGCATGGCGCAGCACCCGCAGCGCGCCTGCCATACGGTCCAGAAGCGCGCCCAGACGGTCACCCACCGGGCGCTGATGATCAGCGAGCGCCTGCGCGGCCCAGATCAGCAGCTCGAAAATCTGCAGCAATTCCTCGGGGTTGCGGGTGGCGATGCCGCCATCCCCCTCGATCTGGCGTTCGGCGGCGGCCAGCACGGCCGCGCTTGCAGGTGCGATCTGATCGGACATCCCTTCCAGCGACAGCGCGGCATATAACCGTCCCACCTGCGCCTCGATCCGGGGCAATCCGTGGCGGGCGCGGGCGGCGCGGCGGTCCAGCATGGCCGCGTGCTGGGCCATGGCGCGCAGGAAATCGCGCTGCCCGGCACCATCCAGCCCCTGCATCAGAAACAGCGCATGGACGATCCAGCGCATCAGGCGGCGGGCAATCAGCTCGGGCGTCCAGCCCGGGCCCGCGCCACGCCCGTATTGCGCGATCCAGTCGCCAAGCCCGCGCTGCGCCAACCTGCGCGCGCGCGCATCGCCCACGGCGGCCAGATCGTCCAGCCAGACAAAGCCATGCAGCCCTTCGATCGCGGCAAGGCTGATGGCCTCGAACGGGACCGTATCGGGGGATTGGCGCAATTCGCCCGCCATCAGGAAATTGCCCGCCAGCATCTGCCGGCCGCGCGCGAACTGGCCCACGCCGCGCGGTTCGGGCTGCGAGGTCAGCGCGCGCGGCCCCTCGCGCATGGCCAGCCAGCGCGCCATCAGGCGGTCCATCATGCGAATCCTGTGCATCCCCGCGGCGCGCGCTGTCTCTGCGTCCATTCCACTGCCCTGTCACCCGACCCTCGCGCGGGTGCCTGCGCTCTCTCTACTCGGGGCATCGGGCGGTGTCACCTGCCTGTGAGGTTGCGGCAAAGTTTCAGCCGCGATGTTGCAGCGACGCGATGAAAAACCCGTCCAGCCCGCCGAGATCAGACCAGTAATCAGGCCGCGTGCGCAGCCCGCCCTGGGGCGCGTGCCATTCGGGCGGCACGCCGGGGATGTCTGTCGGCAGCAGCTTGACCGGATGGCGCGTCATGGCCGCAGCGATCTGGTCCTCACCCTCTGCGGGCAAGAGCGAACAGGTGCAATAGACGACGCGCCCGCCGGGGCGCAGCAGGCCCTGATCCGGGTCCAGCACCCGGTCCAGCAGCGCCGCCTGCAATTGGCGCAGGGCGACCACATCCTCGCGTTTGCGCAGCCAGGGCAGTTCGGGGTGCCGCCGGATCGTGCCCGTGGCCGAACAGGGCGCATCCAGCAGGATGGCGTCAAAGGGCGTATCGGGGCGCCAGTCCAGCGCATCGGCCACAATGACATCCGCCTTCAGCCCGGTGCGCGCCAGATTGTCGCGCAGCCGTGCCATGCGCGTGGCCGAGATATCGAGCGCCGTCACCTGCGCGCCCTGTGCGGCCAGTTGCATGGTCTTGCCACCGGGGGCCGCGCAGATATCGAGCACGCGCGCATCGCCCAGATCGGCGAGCAGGCGCGCGGGCAGTGCGGCGGCGGCATCCTGCACCCACCATGCGCCGTCACTGTAGCCCGGCAGCGCGCTGACCTGCCCGCCCCCGTCCAGCCGCAGCGTGCCGGTGGGCAAAACCGTGCCCGCCAGCCCCTCGGGGCGCGGGCCGCGCAGGGTCAGGTCCAGCGCGGGGGGGCGCAGATGCGCGGCCTCTATCGCGGCGGTGCCTGTGGCCCCATAGGCATTCTGCAGCCCCCCGCGCAACCAGCCCGGCAGGCGCGGGGCGGGCGCGGCACCCCAGTCCAGCCCCTCGGCCAGTTGGCGCAGCACGGCATTGGTCAGCCCGGTGAATTTTGCGAAACCTGCCGCGCGCGCCAGATCGACCGCGTCATGGATCACCCCATGCGCGGCCTGCCCGCCCACATGGATCTCGGTCAGGGCAAGGCGCAGCACCCAGCGCAGAGGCTCGGGCGGGGTTTTGCGCAGGGCGCGGTGCAGGTGGTGATCGGCCCGCCCGGCATGGCGAAACCCGTCCACTGCAAGGCGCTGCGCGCGGGCGCGCCCCTCGGGCGGCAGGGCGGCGTATATCTCGGGCGGGCGGGTCAGCACATCCGACAGGCCGCGCCCTTCGTTCAGGACGGCCTGCACCAGCGCAAAGGCGGCGTGGCGCGGAGCAAGGGATGCGGATGCGGGCATGATGGGCGCAAGCTTGTCGGGGGCGTGCGACGCGGTATATCAGGGCAAGGAGCGAAGACAAGGGATAGCCGCATGACCGACACGCCCCCAGAGACCCAGGATAACACCCCCGATGACACCGCGACCGAGGCCGCGCGCCGCGCCGCCCTGCCCCCCGCCGCCCAGCGCGCCCTGGCCGAGGCCGATGCCCGCAAGGCCGCCGATACGGACGCCACCCTCCCGCGCGAGTTGGGCGGGCGCAAGGGCCCCGAGCCGGTGCGCTATGGCGATTGGGAGAAGAAGGGCATCGCTATCGATTTTTGAGGAGTGGGTTCCGGGCCGTGCCGACGAGGCGCCCCGGCGTGACCAAGGCGCTGGGACGCGGCCTGTGGGCCGCTAGAGGATGGCTGTTTCACGGTATCGGCAGCGGGGCGATCTACCGGTCGGGAGCTTGTGGCACCTGATCGGGTGAGCTTCACAAGACGCATCTCTCCACGGTTGCCCGCGCTCGCCTATGTGGCGCTCGCGATGCGGTGCACATGTGCGCAGCCAACCTTCCCGGATTTCGGCTGAGCCACTCCGCCGGATAAAGGTATCCGCTTCGCGCTACACAGGGCCAAGTTATATGGCGACCTTCGCAACGCTACTTGCCGCAGTTTGGCGAGACGCCTTGGGAAGGCGCATCACTTTGAGCGTGGACCAGATTGCGCAGGACCGCACCGACCCGCGCGAAACCATGAAGACCCATACGCGCGGTGCACCTTCATGACGGTCACACCGCCTTGCAAGCAACGCCGCCCCGCTTCCCATCAACCAGACGAATGCGCCCCGCGCGCTTGCAGACGAAACCGACCGCGCCCAGTGAACCGCCTGTGTCGTCAAAGCTATCGGCCCCGCCCGCGGCAGGGTCGCCCCGCAAACCCGGCCATAACCGGCCCGGTCAACCAACCGGCCCCGCGATGCCCTTTTCGCGTGCCAGCGTGCGCATGCGGGCCTGAAGCTTCTCGAACGCGCGCACCTCGATCTGGCGGATGCGTTCGCGGCTGACATCGTAGCTTTGCGACAGATCCTCCAGCGTCACCGGGTCCTCGCTCAGCCGACGCCGGGTCAGGATGTCGCGTTCACGCTCATTCAGCACATCCATCGCGTCCATCAGCAATTCGCGGCGCAGGGTAAATTCATCGCGCTCGGCATAATCTGACGCCTGATCCGCCCCTTCATCTTCCAGCCAGTCCTGCCAGCTCGACGCCCCTTCCTCACTGCCCACAGTGGCGTTCAGCGACGAATCACTGCCCGACAGGCGGCGGTTCATGGCGATCACCTCCGCCTCACTGACATTCAGGTCCTTGGCGATCCGGGCCACGTTTTCGGGGCGCAGGTCGCCATCTTCCAGCGCGCCGATCCGCGATTTTGCCTTGCGCAGGTTGAAGAACAGCTTTTTCTGCGCACTGGTCGTGCCCAGTTTGACCAATGACCAGGACCGCAGGATGTATTCCTGGATCGAGGCGCGGATCCACCACATCGCATAGGTGGCCAGACGAAACCCCTTTTCGGGGTCGAACCGCTTGACCGCCTGCATCAGGCCGACATTCGCCTCTGATATCACCTCTGCCTGCGGCAGCCCGTAGCCGCGATAGCCCATCGCGATCTTGGCCGCGAGCCGCAGATGGCTGGTGACGAGCTTATGCGCGGCATCGGTATCCTGATGATCGACCCAGCGCTTGGCCAGCATGTATTCTTCCTCCGGTTCCAGCATCGGGAAGCGGCGGATATCCTGCAGATAGCGGTTCAGCCCCTGTTCCGGGCTGGGCGCGGGAAGATTTGCATAGCTGCTCATCAGGTTGTCCCCTGTTATCTCTGGCCGAACCTGCCAGATAAGGGCGCGATGCGCACCCCACAAGTCCAGCGTATCTCAAAGACATTACTACAAGATAAATAACCCCGCCCCAGCCCTGTCATCAAATCTCACCCCTTTGTGCATCCGCGTGAGCGCTTTCGCCCCCGCGCAGGGCGTCCAGCAGCGCGACCATATCGGCGGGCATGTCGGCTGCGAAATCCAGTGCCTCATCCGTGACAGGGTGGATGAACCCCAGCGTCGCCGCGTGCAATGCCTGGCGCGGAAACCCGGCACATATGGCCACGGCCCCCGCCCCCAGCGCGCGTTCGGACAGCTTGCGCCGCCCGCCATAGACCGGATCGCCGATCAGCCCGTGCCCCGCATGGGCCAGATGCACGCGGATCTGATGCGTGCGCCCCGTTTCCAGCCAGCATTCCAGCAGCGACGCGGCAGCCGGCGCGCCGAAGCTTTCGACCACGCGGGCGCGGGTGACGGCATGGCGCCCGCCGGACCAGACCACGGCCTGTTTCTGGCGGTCCGTGCGGTGGCGGGCCAGTTGGCTGGTGATCTTGAGGATGTTGCCGGGCTCGAAACTGGTACCGCGCACCCCGCGCAGGCGCGGATCGGCAGCATCGGGCGCGCCATGCACCACGGTCAGATAGCGCCGCAACACGCTGTGGCGTTCGAATTGCGCGGCCAGCCCGTGATGCGCGCGGTCGGATTTCGCCACGACCAGCAGCCCCGATGTGTCCTTGTCGATCCGGTGCACGATGCCGGGACGCCGTTCGCCGCCCACACCCGACAGGCTGTCGCCGCAATGATGCAGCAGCGCATTGACCAGCGTCTGATCGGGCGATCCCGGCGCGGGGTGGACGACCATGCCCGCAGGCTTGTCGATCACGATCAGATCATCGTCTTCCCATATGACATCCAGGGCGATGTCCTGCGGGCGGGTTTCCGTCTCGGCCGCATGAACGACATGCAGATCCAGCACATCGCCCTCGGCCACGCGGGCGCGGGGGTTGGCCAAGACCTCTGCGCCGCGCGACACGGCGCCATCGGCGATCATGCGCGCAAGGCGAGAGCGCGACAATGCAGCCTGCTCTGGCACATCGCGCGCAAGCGCCTTATCAAGGCGGGACGGGGGCTCTGGCCCGATGACGACCTGCAATCTTGTGAAAGGTGGATGTGCCATGTCCGTGCCCCCCGACCCCCTGCCCCCCGATCTGCGGTTACTCAAGCGGCTGGTGATCGTGCTGACGAGTGTGATGATTCTGGGCCTGATACTGATACTGGGGCTGCTTGTCACCCGCCTTGGGCTGGCCCCGGCCCCGATTGCCCTGCCCGACCGCGTCACCCTGCCCGAGGGCACGCGCGCCGAGGCGGTCACGCTGTCGCGCGACTGGGTGCTTGTGGTCAGCGATAGCGAGGAACTGCTGCTGTTCGATCGCCGCTCGGGCGCATTGCGCCACCAGGTGGACCTGCCCGTGGCAGAGTGAGCGGGCGTTGCACTGACAGGGTGTGCGCGCTAGCTTTCATGCCAGCACAGGTTTGGAGGAGGTCTTATGCCCCACACAGTTACCCGCACCATCGGCGATGCGCAGGTCAGCATCATCACCGATGGCACGCACAGCTTCACCCCCGATCTGTTTCCCGGCACCGATGGCGCGCGTATCGATGCGCTGCTGGCACAGGCGGGCGAGTCCGACATCGCGACCAATTTCAATGCCGTGCTGATCCGGCATGGCGGGCGCGTGATTCTGGCCGATGCCGGGCCGCGCGACCTGTTCGGCCCCGCCTGCGGCCACCTGCCCGACGGGCTGGCCGAACTGGGCGTGCGCCCCGAGGATGTGGATACCCTGATCGCGACCCATCTGCACCCCGACCATGTGGCGGGCATGATCACGCCGGACGGGGCGGCCGTGTTCCCGAACGCAACCTTGCATGTGGCCGAAGCGGATCGCGCCTTCTGGTCGGATGAAAGCCGCTTTCAGGGCGCGCTGTCGGGGATCGCGGATTGGGCGACACTGGCGCGGGCGGTGCTGGCGGCCTATGGCGACCGGCTGGCCGATCTGCGCGACGGGCAAGAGGCCGCGCCGGGTGTCAGCGGGATGGCATTGCCGGGTCATACGCCGGGGCATTTCGGATGGCGGCTGGACAGTGCGGATGGCAGTCTGATCCATGTGGGCGATATCGTCCATGCGCCCGCCCTGCAGATCGCGGACCCCGAAATCGGGATCAATTTCGATCTGGACATGGATCAGGCCCGCATGGCCCGCAAGCGCCTGCTCGATCAGCTTGCCAGTGACGGCACGGCGTTCACGGGCGGGCATTTCCTGCAACCGGCCTTCAACCGGGTGGTGCGCGACGGGTCGGCCTATCGGCTGGAGCCTTTGGCGGGCTAAGCCCCGGAATATCGGCGCTCTGGCCCGGTTTCAGCCCCTCATCACTGTGGGGCTGGCAGATTCAGGTGCCGCAATAAGTCACCACAGCCGGCGCGTCCTGCGGGGCGGGGCGGGCATATTGCGCCGTGTCATCCACGGGCGTGAACGGGTCTTGCACCCGTTCCAGCAAGGCCAGAAACGGGGCCAAGTCATTGTCGAAACTGGCCTTGTGCAGCGCCTCTTCCACCAGATGGTTGCGCGGAATGTAGATCGGGTTGACCTGCGCCATCTGCCGGGTCGCGGCAGCGACATCGACCACGGCATCGCGGTAGCGCGCCAGCCATGCCGCTGGCGCATCAGGCTCGGCAAACAGCGCGCGCAGCTCTGTATCATCGCCCTGCAATGCCGCAGGCAGTGCGCGGAAGAAGCCTGTGAAATCCACTGACTGCCCCTGCCACAGGCTGTGCATATCCTCGATCAGCCCGGCATCGGGCGCGGACAGGCCCAGCTTGCGGGCAAAGACGGCCAGCCATTCCTCGCGATACCGCGTCTGGCTGCCCTCGATCACTTCGGTCGCGCGGGCAATGGCGCGTGCCTCGTCACTGTCGATCAGCGGCAGCAGCGCCTCGGCCAGCCGCGCAAGGTTCCAGTGAACCGCTGCAGGCTGGTTGCCATAGGCATAGCGCCCCATATGGTCGATGGAACTGAACACCGTGGCCGGGTCGTAGCGGTCCATGAAGGCGCAGGGGCCATAGTCGATCGTCTCGCCCGAGATGGTGGTGTTGTCGGTATTCATCACCCCATGGACAAAGCCCAGCCCCATCCACTGCGCGACCAGCCGCACCTGCCGCGTGGCCACGCGGTCCAGCAATTGAAGCGCGGCCTCGGGGGCATCCAGCAGGTCTTCATCATGGCGCGCGATGGCATAATCCAGCAGCAGGCGCAGCTTGTCCACCTCACCCCGCGCGGCAAAGAACTGGAACGTGCCGACCCGCAGATGGCTGGAGCCCACGCGCGCCAGCACGGCGCCCGGCTCCAACCCGTTCTGGCGCAGCACCCGGTCGCCGGTGGTGCAGGCCGCCAGCGCGCGGGTCGTGGGCACGCCCAGCGCGGCCATCGCCTCGGATATCAGATATTCGCGCAGCACCGGTCCCAGCACGGCGCGCCCGTCGCCACCGCGAGCAAAGGGGGTGCGGCCAGACCCTTTCAGGTGCAGGTCCCAGCGCTGCCCCGCCGCATCCAGCCATTCGCCCACAAGGATCGCGCGGCCATCACCCAGTTGCGGGGAAAACCCGCCGAACTGATGCCCGGCATAGGCTTGCGCCAGCGGGCGCGCGTCCTCGGGCAAGGCATGGCCGGACAGCAGCCCCACACCCTCGGCGCTGCGCAGATCATGGGGCGACAGCCCCAGATCGCGCGCCAGCCCTTCATTCAGTAAAAGAAGCGCAGGTTCGGGCCATTCCTGCCCCTGCCAGGGCACATAAAGCCCTTGCAATTCCTGCGCGTAGGTATTGTCGAACGCGATGTCGGTCACACGGTCCCCATTTGCCGGTCGTCATGCCTGGCATTACAACAGACATAACCCCGACCGCGCGTTCTGACCAGCCTTAGCCCTCGACCTGATCCAGCCAATCTGCATAGCCCTCGGCTTCCATCTCCTCGACGGGGATGAAGCGCAGGGACGCGGAATTGATGCAATAGCGCAGCCCGCCCCGGTCACGCGGGCCATCGGGAAAGACATGGCCCAGATGGCTGTCACCATGGCGCGACCGGACCTCGACCCGCGACATGCCAAGGCTGTCGTCCGATTTCTCGACAATGTGATCCGAAATCAGGGGTTTGGTAAAGCTGGGCCAGCCGCAGCCCGATTCGTATTTGTCGGATGAGGCAAAGAGCGGTTCGCCCGACACGATATCGACATAGATGCCGACGCGCTTGTTGTCATTGTATTCGCCGGTCCAGGGGCGTTCGGTCCCGTTTTCCTGCGTGATGTGATATTGCTCTGGCGTCAGGCTGTCGATCACCTCGGGGCGGCGTTCGTAGCGGGGCATGGCGGGCACTCCTGTCTTTGTGCGTCCCACTTGATATAGGGCGTGCGGCCCTGCGCGTCCAAGGCATCTGCGCAGGGATGTGAGGGGGCGTGCGTGGCTTCGGGCTGGATTCCGGCGCGCACGTGTTGCATAAGCGCAGTCAGTGATCGTGACACGAGGCTTGGCCCATGAAATTCCTGCTGCGTCTGTTGACCTGGTGGAACAGCTCCACGCTGAATACGGCGTTCTTTACCTGGCGCCACGGTGTCCGCGTGGGCGAGGACACGCAAGGCAATGTGTTCTACCAGTCGCGCGACGGCAAGCGGCGCTGGGTGATCTATAACGGCGAATCCGAGGCCAGCCGCATTGCCCCCGACTGGCATGGCTGGCTGCACCACACCTGGAACGAGCCGCCGACCGAGCGCCCCCTGCCCCGCAAGGACTGGGAAAAGCCGCATGTCGAAAACCTGACCGGCACGGCCATGGCCTATGCGCCCAAAGGGTCGATCCGCCGCCCCAACCCCGAGCCTCGCAAGGATTACGAGGCCTGGAGCCCGGAATGAACATCAACCAGATGATCCGCCTGCTCATGCGCCTGACGCGCATGTTCCAGCGCAATCAGCGCCGCAATCGCCGCCATGATGACCGCCGCCGCTGAGCGCGCGCGCGCATGGCTGGGGGCCGCAGCGCTTGCGGCTCTGGCCACGGTTGCGCAGGCGCAGGAGATCGAGGTGCCTGATGCCACCGATCGGATCAGCACCGGATCTGGGGCCACATTGCGCGGTCTGGACAAGGTCGCGGGCACCACGCAGGACATCACGCTGTCGAGCGGCGATTCGCGGCAGGTCGGGCATCTGGTCGTGATGCTGGAAGAATGTCGCTACCCGGCAGAAAACCCCGCGGGCGAGGCCTATGCCTGGATCGACATCTTCGACACCCGCGCTGATGAGATGATCTTTTCGGGCTGGATGATCGCCTCAAGCCCCGCGCTGAATGCGCTGGACCATGCGCGCTATGATGTCTGGGTATTGAACTGCAACACATCCTGAGCGCCGGGCAAGGGGTGGCGCAGGATATCGGCATCGGCGCGCAGCGCCGGGGCAAGTTGCGTGTGATAGGCCGTGCGCGAAACCTCCACCCCGCCGAGCGAGGCCAGATGATCGGTCAGATATTGCGTGTCGAACAGCCGGAAGCCGCAGGCATCCAGATGCGTGACCAGACAGGCCAGCGCCAGCTTTGACGCATCGGTGCGGCGTGAAAACATGCTTTCACCGCAGAACAGCCCCCCGATCGCCAGCCCGTAGACCCCGCCGACAAGGGTATCGCCCTCCCAGACTTCCAGCGAATGCGCATGGCCCTGCAGGTGCAGCGCCGTGAACAGACGCGCGATCTCGGCATTGATCCAGGTTTCATCCCGCGCGGCGCAGCCTGCGATGACGCCTGCGAAATCCCTGTTCAGCGTCATGGCGAAGGGGGCCTGCCGCAGACGGCGGCGCAGGCTGCGCGACAGGTGAAAGCCGCGCAGCGGCAGGATGCCCCGGCGCGGCGGGTCAAACCAGTAGATATTCGGGTCGTCGCGCCCTTCGGCCATGGGAAACACGCCCATCCGGTATGCCTGCAGCAGCATCTCGGGGGTCAGCGTGCTGTGCATGGGCGTCGCTCAGAAATCCTCGGGGCGGGCAGCGCGGGCCATATGGTCCA
The DNA here is from genome assembly GCA_003561595.1 of Paracoccaceae bacterium. Lineage (GTDB taxonomy): Bacteria > Pseudomonadota > Alphaproteobacteria > Rhodobacterales > Rhodobacteraceae > Roseinatronobacter. Next base: position 10,215 of record PWWF01000399.1, read on the forward strand.
GCACCGCATTGACGAAGCTGGATTCGCGCCCCCCGGGGAAGAACGCAGACGCGATCTCGACGAATTGCGAAATGACGACGCGCGCGGGCGTCTGTGCGCCCAGCAATTCGGCCCCGGCGGCGCGAAACAGCGCGCGCAGCGTGGGGTCGATCCGGTCGATGGGCCATTTCGCGACCAGCGCGCGGTCAGTCATCTGGTCGATCCTGGCCTGCCGGTCCACGGCTGTATCGACCAGACGGCGGAAATGGTTCAGATCGGCCTCGGCCCAGGTTTCGTCCTCGGTCTCGGCCCCGATGCGATGGGCTTCGAATTCGCGCATGATCGTGCCGATGGGCACGTCGGACGCTTCCATCTGAAAGAGCGCCTGCACGGCGTAAAACCGCGCGGCCCCGCGCAGCACGCGCTTTTCGTCCAGACCGGGCCGGTTGCGGCGTGTGCCCGTCATGCGCCTGTCCCCTTGCCCGACCCGGCAATGCGGAACTCCTCGCTCTCGGGCTTGTTGAACCCCACGGGCCTGCGCTGCCCGCCCCAGCGGCGTGCCAAGGCGATCAGGTGCAGCGCCGCCGCCGCAGCCCCGCCGCCCTTGTTCTGGCCCGCAACCTCGGCCCGGACCTCTGCCTGCGCGCGGTTTTCCACGGTCAGAATGCCATTGCCGATGCAGGCCCCCTGCACGCCCAGAAGCGTGATCGCGCGCGAGCTGTCATTGCAGACTGTGTCGTAATGCGTGGTCTCACCCCGGATCACGCAGCCCAGCGCCACGAACCCGTCGAAATGCGCCATGCGGAACGCCTGCCCGATGGCAGTGGGAATTTCCAGCGCGCCGGGCACTTCGATCACTTCGTGGCTGCCGCCTGCGGCCTCGATCTCGGCGCGCGCGCCAGCGACCAGCGCATCAGCGATATCCTTGTAGTAAGGGGCCACCACGATCAGCAGCTTGGGCGGCTGTTCGAAATTCGGGCGGGGCAGCGTGTAATGTGTCTCGGATCCGGCCATGTCAGGTGCCTCTCGATGCGGGGATCTTGCGTGTGCCGGTGATCGACAGGCCGTAGCCATCCAGCCCGACCACTTTGGGGGTTGCGGAATTGGTCAGCAGGATCAGTTCATGCAGCCCCAGCGAGGACAGGATCTGCGCGCCCAGCCCGTATTGCCGCAAGGTCTGGGGCGTGCCCTCGGTCGTGGCCATCTTCATCTCGGTATCGCGCAGCAGCACCAGAACGCCGCGCCCTTCCGCCCCGATCAGGGACATGGCATCGGAAAATTCACCCGCACGCGCAGCACCCCCCATCCCCACCATGTCCAGAAGCGGATCAAAGGCATGCATCCGCACCATCACCGGCTCGGGCGTGGTGATATCGCCCTTGATCAGCACCAGATGCTCGGCCCCCTGCGTGGTGTCGGAATAGACGCGCATCGTCCAGTCGCCCCCGAATTCCGAGGTGATGGATTGCTCGCTCATCACGCGCACCAGATTGTCGTGCCTGCGGCGATAGGCGATCAGGTCGGAAATCGTGCCGATCTTCAGTCCGTGGCGCTGGGCAAAACCCACCAGATCCGGCAGCCGCGCCATGGACCCGTCCTCGTTCATGATCTCGCAGATCACACCCGAGGCGTTCAGCCCCGCCAGCCGCGCGATATCAACCGCCGCCTCGGTATGGCCCGCACGCACCAGCACGCCGCCATCGCGCGCGCGCAGCGGAAAGACATGGCCAGGCGTGGCGATATCAGCCGCGCCCTTGGCGTCATCGATGGCCACGGCCACTGTGCGCGCCCGGTCATGCGCCGAAATCCCGGTGGACACGCCTTCGCGCGCCTCGATCGACACGGTAAAGGCGGTTTCATGGCGCGAGGAATTGCTGGAGGCCATCAGCGGCAGACCAAGCTGGTCGATCCGCTCGCCCGGCAGGGTCAGGCAGATCAGCCCCTTGCCATGGGTCGCCATGAAATTGATGATCTCGGGCGTGGCCATCTGGGCCGGGATGACCAGATCGCCCTCATTCTCGCGATCCTCGTGATCGACCAGAATGAACATGCGGCCCTTGCGGGCCTCGTCGATGATATCCTCGATGGTCGAGATGGCGTCGCGCCAGCTTTCCTCGACCTCTCCGGGCTGTTCGTATTGCATTGCGCGCGGGTGTCCTGTGATCGCCTGCCCCGCAGATAGCCCAAAGGGCGCGACGGGGAAAGGGGGTGCGACGCGGCGGCGTTGTGCGCTGCCGCGCGGGCAGCGTGCGACGGGTTAGCATGGTCTTGGGGCTGTCATGGCAGGGTCAGGCCATCGCCAGTTCCAACCCGGATGCCAGACCATGCAAGATGTCAGACGCCTCGCTGAAGAAATCGTCCGCCGCGAGGGCGGCTTTGTCAACGACCCCGACGATCCCGGCGGGGCCACGAATTTCGGTGTGACCATCCACACCCTGCGCCGCCTGCGCCCGGGCGAGAAAGTGGGCGTGGACGAGGTCCGCCGCCTGACCCGCGAAGAGGCGATCGAGATTTATCTGGAACATTATTTCAAAGGCCCACGCATCGCCGAGTTGCCCGAACCACTCTGGCCCACAGTCTTTGACATGCAGGTGAATGCAGGGGCGAATGCCGTGCGCATCCTGCAGCGCCTGCTGCGCGATATGGGGCTGGAAGTGGCCGTGGATGGCCTGATCGGCCCGCAGACCATCGGCGCCGCGCATCAGGCGATGGAGATGGCGCCCGCGCATCTGGTCGATGCCTACGGGATCGCGAGACGCGATTATTATTATGCACTGGCCGACCGCCGCCCCGCCAGCCGCAAATTCGCGCGCAGGCGCGACGGGGGCAAGGGCGGATGGATCACGCGGGCCGAGGAATTCATCGCGCGGCGCTTTCACCTGACCGACGCGCAGCATCGCGCGCGCACGGCGGGCTGGTCATGATCCGCGCAGGGCTCAGGGCGCTGTTCGGGGGCGGCGGCGGTGCGCGCGGGCTTGGCGGTGCCGTCACTTCGGTGGCCGAGGTGTTCCGCCCCAATGCCACCCGCCGGATGGAGCTTGGCCATGATGCCTACAAGGCCGCCCATGCGAGCCATCTGGCCGAGTTCCAGTATGGCCGCGCGGGATGGTTCGACCGCTTCGTGAACGGGCTGAACCGCCTGCCCCGCCCGCTGCTGGCGCTGGGCACGCTCGGGCTGTTCACCTATGCCATGGCAGAGCCTGCAGGCTTTGCGCAACGGATGCAGGCGCTGGCTTATGTGCCCGAACCGCTGTGGTGGCTGCTGGGCGCTGTCGTTGCGTTTTATTTCGGCGCGCGCGAAGCGCATCACCTGCGCTGTTCCAAGGGGGGCTTTGACCTGCCTGCCCCGCCCCCGGCGCCACCACCCGCAGAGAAACCGCCAAACACGGGCGGGAATGCCGCGCTGCGGGAATGGCACAACACCTGAATTGCAAATGCCCCTGCCCTTCGCAGGGGCAGCGCCCGCGAGGCGTGCAAGGGCGGGTGGGTGGGCACACCGAGCGGGCGCTTACCCCGCCCGCGCAGACTCATGACCCCTGACGCAGGAAATCCTCTTCCTCGCCCGTCACGTCGATGCCCAGCGCTTCCAGCCCGCTTTCCAGATTCTCGGCCAGATGCGGCATCCCCATCAGATAATCTGCCGTGGGCGTCGTGGCCTCGGCCAGCGCGGTGGCGACAGCCTCGTCATAATCCTCGGCCTCGAACGCGCCGCGCCCGACCCAGGCCACGGCTGTCAGGCTGGCCTGTTCATCCTCGTTCAGCGCGTCGATAAAGGCATGCACTTCAGCATCTCCAACGCTGCCTTCACGGGCAAGATAGATGATATGGACGATTTTGCGCAAGCTGATGGCAAGCATGGCGACCTCCTGTTCGGTGGACAGTGTCGCGCAAAGCGCCTGTTCGTGCAAGCACTCACTTGGCGCCGAACACCCGGTAATAGGCCCAGTCGGGCAGGAAATTCGACCCCCGGAACAGCAGCGAGAACAGCCAAGGGAACGCGCGCTGAAACCGCGTGCTGCGCATCAGGGTCAGCATTTCATCCGCTGCCTGCGCAGGCTCCATCAGAAAGGGCATGGTGAAATCATTCTTGTCGGTCAGCCGCGTGCGAATAAAGCCCGGATTGGCCAGCTGCACATCCACACCGCTGCCGCGCAGGTCGCAATGCATCGATTCCGCCAGATGCATCAGCCCCGCCTTGGACGAGGAATAACCAATCGACCCCGGCAACCCGCGATACCCCGAGAGCGAGCCGGTCAGCACGATATGGCCCCGCCCCCGCGCCACCATGGCAGGCACCACCTGCCCCAGCACCCGCGCCGCCCCCGTCAGATTCACATCGAACATCGCCTCGGTGTGCTCTGGGTTCCATTCCGTTGCGGGAAACGGCCAGTAGACACCCGCCAGATAGACCAGCCCGTCAATCTCGCCCGCCTCTTGTGCCGCCTTGGCCACCGCGTCGCGATCCGACACATCGCAAGCCACGACACGCGCAGGCCCCGGCACCTCATCCGCAAGCGCCTGCAGGCTGTCCGTTCCGCGCGCACTCAGCACCAGCGCGCAGCCCGCTTTCGACAGTTTCATCGCCAGCGCCCGGCCCAAGCCTTCCGACGCGCCAACCAGCCAGTATGTCTTGCCCGAGAGTTTCCTCATGCCTCCACCCGGCGCATGGTCGCGACCAGCTCGGCCACCTTTACCCCGAACTTGCGGAACTGGCTGCGATTCACGATGGTCTGGTCATCGACCAGATACATCCAGTCCGTCACCTGCAGCGCATGTCCGCCCGCGCTTTCGGGCAGGCGAATCGTGTAGGTCAGCCGCACGGAATTTCCGCTCTGCGCGCCGCTCCCCTGTCCTACCAGATCATCCGCGTCTGCCTGTATCCGGCCATCATTGCCAATCATCAGCCGCCATTCGCGGTCCTGTTTCGTGCCGCTGTCATAGCTGAATTTCTCGGCCAGAACGCCGCGATTACCGTCCCAGCGCCCCTCCATATCCGCGGTGAAGCGCGAGCTGACACGCCCGTTGGGACCGTAGATCACCCCTTCGCAGCGGATCGGGCCGGACAGGTGCTTGCGGATATCCATCACCGGCTCCAGCGCGGCGTAATCGCCGGGTTTCTGGGCCTGAAAGCCGATGAGGCGTTGCGCCAGCGCGATCAGGGCCAGCGTCAGCGCGACACCGATCAGCAGGGCAAGAAATGCAGACATGGTCAAGTATCCTTCAATGGAGTGAGCGCCAGCAGCGCGATCGCCATCGCCTTGAGCAGGCAGGGCAAGGCCGCATATAGCAGGATCAGCGTGGTCAGGGCGGTCTGGGTGTTGTCAGGCCCCGCCTCGAAGCCTGACCAGTCGAGCGCGGGAAACACCATCACGGCGGCCAGCGCCAGCGTGGCCTTGGTGACAAAGGCCCAGAGGCCGAAGCCCTTGGCCGCGTCGGGCGAGATATCGGCCATGCGGCGCGCAAAGATCGCCGGCAGCAGCGTCAGATCCGCCCCGATCCCCGCGCCAGAGATGACGCAGATCAGCGCAAACAGCGCCATATCACCGGGGCCGAGCGTGACGACAAAGGCAAAGCTCGCCGCCGCCAGCCCCATCCCGCATAACAGCGCCGTCTTGGCCCCGAAGCGCTGCGCCAGCCGCGACCACAAGGGCGCAGACACGGCTGCCGACAGGAACAGCAGGATCAGCAGCACCCCTTCCCAGCCATCCGCCAGCAGCACGGATTCGGCATAGAACAGGAACAGGGTCGAGGTGATGGCAACGGGCGTCGCATTGACCAGCGCGATCAGCAACAGCCGCCGCGCTGTCGGGTCGGCCAGCACTTCGCGCATGGGCAGGCCCGGCTCGGCACGCGCAGCGGGGCCGAAACGCGGCCATTCCGCGCGCATCGCCAGCACGGCAACCGCAGCGACCAGCACGAAGCCCAGCGCAAAGCCCGTAAAGGGTGCGGGCATCACAGCCTCCAGCGCGACAGGGGCGGCAGCGGCCAGACACACGCCCAACAGCGCGCCCGTCTCGCGCCAGCCTGCCAGCCGCACATGGCCATTCTCGCCCAGCGCATCGCCGCGCGCGGTGCCGGTGGCGTAGAAACAGATGGTCAGAAAGGAATAGCTGGAAAACAGCAGCACCAGCGCGATGGCAAACCATGCGATGGGGGCAAAGACCGGCGGGATGGCGAACAGCATCACCATCGCGCCCGCCATCAGCAGCGTCGCGCCCCCCACGGCCAGCCCGCGCACAGCCGCCAGCCGCTCTGCCAGCCAGCCCAGCGCGGGGTCCTGCAGGAAATCGATCCCGCGCAGAAAGAACAGAATGGTCCCGAGGGCCGCCAGCGACACGGCATATTCGCTGACATAGAAATGCGGCGCATGGATGTAGATGGGCAGGCCCGCCATGGCCAGCAGCCCGCCAAACAGCGAATAACCCCACAGGCGCGGGTGTGTCGTTGCAGCAGGGGCGGCGGCCATGGTCATTGGCTGACCTCATTCGCGGGCGGTGTGGGGCGCGCGCGAAAGGACGCACCGCGCAGCCATAGCCGCAGCGCCTGCCAATGGATCAGCGCCAGCACCCGGCGCGAGCCCATGCGCCCCACCATCGCCGCCAACACCGTGCGCGCGCGCAGCGGCTTGCGCGGCCCCGCCAGCGTGGCGATCAGGCCCGATCCCGGTGCCTCATCCTCCTGATGATAGCTGATGCGGATGGCGAGTTTCTCGGGGGCGATATCGAAGTGAAACACGTAATGCCCCGCAACCGGCTGAAAGGGCGAGACATGGAATATCTTGCTGGCCTGAATGGCATCCTGCGGACCGATCACCGACTGGTCCGGTTTGATGCAAAGATAGGAATGCCGGTCGCCATAGGTGTTGTTGACCTCGGCAATGACAGCGCGCAACCCGCCCGCGCTGTCATGGCACAGCCAGAAGCTGACAGGGTTGAACAGATGCCCCAGCACGCGCGGTTGCGTCAGCAACTGCACCTTGCCATCCGTCACATGGCCAAGCTGATGGGCGGCCAGAACTTCGCGCACCCAGACAGCACCCCGGCCCTGCCCCGGCGCGCCGCCATGGTCGCGGTCCAGCAGGCTGACCAGATTGCGCCGGTTGCGCGAGATCAGGCGCGGCAGATCAAGCTGCGCCTCGGCATCGAACAGCACATAATCGACCCCATAGCTGAAGCGATTGGCCACTGGCCCGCGCCGCCCGTGAAAGGTCTGGCCCGCGATATGTTCGACAGCGCTCATGCGAGTTCCAGCTTCTCGGCGCGCGCATCCATCGCGCGGGCAATATCGACCGCACTGGCAAAGCCGTCCTCGTGAAAGCCATTGCGCATCCAGGCACCACAGAACCATGTGCGGTTGGTGCCATTGGCCGCGCGGATCGCGCCCTGCGCCTGCAGTGCGGCCATGTCATAGACAGGATGTGCGAATGTGTACGTGTCATAAATGCAGTCGTCGCGCACGGGGTGATTGGCGTTCAGCGTCACGAACATCGGATCATCCTGCGGGATCGGCTGCAGCGAGTTCATCCAGTAGCTCAGCGAGATGCGCGCGCGGTCGGCCGGGCTGCGTTCGCGGTAGACCCAGCTTGACCAGCATTTGCGCCGCCGCGGCATCACGCCGGTATCGCAATGCAGGATCGCGTCATTTTCCTGATAGCGCACGGCGCCCAGATTGCTGCGCTCATGCCCGGTGGGATCGGCCAGCAGGCGCAGGGTCACATCGGAATGGGTGGCAAAGATGACCTCGTCAAAGCGCTCCTCCTCCATGCCGTGGGTGCGGATAAGCACGCCCTCGGCATCGCGGCGCACGGACTGGACGGGGCAACCCTTGCGCAGATTGACGCCCGCGCGGTCGAGATAGGCCTCCAACCTGCGGACATATTCCACCGATCCGCCCTGCACCGTGTACCACTGGTGCTGGCCCTCATAGCCCAGAAGCGCGTGGTTGCGGAAGAACTCCATCATCGCATGGGCGGGAAACTCCAGAATCTTCTGCGTGGGGGTGGACCAGATCGCACCGGAAAAGGGTAGCAGATAGCGGTCTCGGAACCACGCCCCCGTGCCCAGCCGCTCCATCAGCGCGCCAATCGTCAGGGCGGGGTCCTGCTGCGCAACCGAAAGCCCCTTTTTGTTGAAATGCAGGATGTCCCGGATCATGCGCCAATGCCGCGGATTCGCCAGGTTGGCGCGCGTGGCAAAGATCTCATCCAGACCCGAAAGCGAGTATTCCGACCGCCCGTCATCAAAGGACGCGCCAAAGGACATGTTCGATGTCGCGACCGGCACATCCAGCTTGTCGAAAAGCGCGGTCAGATGCGGGTAATTGGTGTAGTTGAACACGATGAACCCGGTATCGACCGGTTGATCGCCACGTTTGCCTGCAATGATCGTGCGCGCATGACCGCCAAGGCGCGGTTCGGCCTCGAACAAGGTGGTGCGGTGGCGCTGGGACATCAGATAGGCACTTGCAAGCCCGGAAATTCCCCCGCCGATTACTGCAATTCTGCGAACAGGGGTCGCGTTCAGTTCAAAGGGCATGCAGTCGTCCTTGGTTGTTGCTTGTGATTGACATGTCTACGGATGACACATTGCGTCGGATCACCCGGAAGCGCGATGAAAAACCGACCCGGAACGGACAGAATTTTATGATCCGGTCGCGCAGATGTGTCGTAGACTGGACATGTTTGATGCCTTGCAGCCCTCCGACACTGCTCGACAAATGCGCGGCGTTGCCGCTACGTTCGCGGCGAGCGATGGACGACACGCGAACGGACAGGGGCAGCGTCGAGTGACGAAGGAAAACGGGGGTAAATGGGTTGCACTACTCGACTCGGTGGCAAGGCGGCAGGATGCTGATGCCTTTGCTGAGCTGTTTGACCACTTTGCCCCGAGGGTAAAGGCATTCTTGATGAAATCGGGCGCGGATGCCGCGCTTGCAGAGGAATGTGCGCAGGACGTGATGGTCACCGTGTGGCGCAAGGCGCCGCAGTTTGACGCGACACGCGCGAGTGTCGCGACCTGGATCTTCACGATCGCGCGCAACCGACGGATTGACATGCTGCGGCGGGATCGTCGCCCCGAACCCGAGGAACTGACATGGGGACCAGAGGCCGAGCCGGACCAATTGGACAGTATCGTGCTGCAACAGGAAAGCGCGCGGCTGGTCGCGGCGATGGCAGAGTTGCCCGAGAAACAGCGCATCATGATCGAGCGCGCCTATTTCGGGGAATTGTCCCATAGCGAGATTGCCGAACAGACGGGCCTGCCCCTTGGCACGATCAAATCACGGATAAGACTGGCGCTGGAACGGTTGCGCCATACGCTGAGTTGAGAAAGACATGACGACAATGATCAGACACCACCTGAGCGACCAGTTGCTGATGGGCTATTCCGCAGGCACCTTGCCCGAGGCCTTCAATCTGGTTGTGGCGACCCATATCAGCATGTGTGACGAATGTCGCGCCCGACTGGCAAGTTTCGATGCACTTGGCGGCGCGCTGATCGAGGCGCCCGAGATGGCGAGCGCGATGGGTTCGGGCGCATTGGCGGCAACGCTGGCACGCATCAAATCCGCGGATGAGAGTACAGCTGTCGCGCCTGAGCGCAAAGCGTCGAAGGCAGTGTTGCCGCAACCGTTGCAAGACTATGTCGGCGGTGATGTGGACAAGGTGGTGTGGCGCAATGTGGGCGGGGGCGTCAGGCAGGCGGTGCTGCCGACATCGTCCCGTGCCTCGGCGCGGTTGCTGTTCATTCCGGCCGGGGCGGCGGTGCCCGATCACGGCCATCGCGGAACGGAGCTGACCTTGGTGCTGCAGGGCGCGTTCAGCGATGAGGAAGACCGTTTCGGTCCCGGCGATATCGAGATTGCGGATGAAGACCTGCATCACCAGCCGATAGCCGAGGCGGGGGTCGATTGCATCTGTCTGGCTGCGACCGATGCACCGCTGAAGTTCCGCGGTTTGCTGCCGCGTCTGGCACAACCGTTCCTGCAGATCTGATCCGCCGGCCTTTGGCTTGCAAAACGGAGCGGCTACGCCGCAAGCTTATCTGTCACGCCCTGCCTTGCGGCAGGGCGTTCCGGTTTTTTGAGTATTTTTGGCAAGATGAAGATGCAATCAATAGCCCAGAGCGCAGCCGTCCTTGCGCGGGTCTGACGCGCCTTCGAGCACGCCGCTGTCATGAATGCGGATGGCCTGCGCGCCGCCTATCGGGGCATCCGCGCGGATGATCTTGTGGCCCAGATCCGCGAGCGCGCGGCAAGTGGCCTCGGGATAGGGGCGCTCCAGCGTCAGCGCGTCGGCCTCGGCGAAGGCGCGGGGGGCGTCGATGGCGGATTGCAGATCCATCCCGTGATCGAGCAGATTGCTGACAAACCGCGCATGGCCCACGGGCTGATAGGCGCCGCCCATCACGCCGAAGGGCATGCGGACGCGGCCATTCTGGCGCAGCATGGCCGGGATGATCGTGTGCATGGGCCGCTTGCCGCCCCTGAGTTCATTCGGGTGCCCCGACTGCAGGGTAAAGCCCGCGCCCCGGTTCTGAAAGATCAGCCCGTACCGGTCCGAGGCCAGCCCCGAGCCGAAGCCATGGAAGATCGAATAGATGAGCGACACGGCCATGCCGTCACGGTCCACCACGGTCAGATAGACGGTGTCGCGATGGATGTCTTCGGTCAGTGGTGCCGGGTCGGGCAACACGCGGGCAGGATCGATCAGGGCCGCCAGGCGTTCGGCCGTGTCAGGCGCCAGCATATGTGCAAGCCGGGTGACGTGGTCGGGATCGGCCAGAAAGCGGTTGCGCGCGTCATAGGCGAGTTTCGTGGCCTCGGCCTCGAGATGCGCGCGCTCGGGGCCCAGCGGGTCAAGCGCGGCCATGTCGAACTGCGCGAGGATATTGAGGATCAGGCAGGCGGTCGCGCCCTGCCCGTTGGGCGCATGTTCGACCAGTTCGTGCCCCTTGTAGGTGCTGATCACCGGATCATCGCTGCGCGCCACAGTTGCGGCCAGATCGTCCAGCGTGTGGCAGCCACCCAAGCCGCGCAGCGAGGCGATCAGATCCTCGGCCACCTCGCCCTCATAGAAACCCGCGCGCCCCTGTTGCGCGATGCGGCGCAGGACCTCGGCCTGTCCGGGCGCGCGAAACACCTGACCGACCTGCGGGGGCTGGCCGCCGGGCAGGTAGTGCTGCCGGGCAGCCCCGCGCAGATGCGTGGCGCGTGCCCAGTCATATGCCGTGCGCGGGGCGACGGGCACACCCTCTTCGGCCAGGGCGATAGCAGGGGCGAGGATGTCCGGCAGTCCCATGCGGCCCCAATCGGCCTGCATCCGGCAGAAGGCATCGACCGCGCCGGGTAAAGTGACAGACTCGACCCCGTGGACGGGCACGGTTTCATGCCCCGCCGCGCGCAATTGCGCGGCCTCCAGCGCATCGGGCGCGCGGCCAGAGCCGTTGATCGCGACAATCCGCTCCTCCCCGGCGGGTTTGAGCAGCACGAAACAATCGCCCCCCAGCCCTGTCATATGCGGCTCGCACAGGTTCAGGACCATCGCGGCACCGATTGCGGCATCGGCGGCATTGCCCCCGGCCTGCAACAGATCGATGGCCGTGCGCGCCGCCATCGGGTGCGATGTGGCGCAGATCCCGTTCTGCGCAAAGACGGCCGAACGACCGGGAAACTGGAAATCGCGCATGGTGCCCTCCTGATTTGTGCCCAGACTAGACGCGGGTGGCGCGAAGGGAAACCTCACTTGTGCATCCTGGCCAACCGGCGCGCGGGTGGGAGGGTGGGGCGTGCCGGTTGGCCAGGATGCACGATGCCCAACGCATCTGCATAAAAAAACCCCGCCACGAAGGCGGGGTCAGTGGGCATCCCGGCGGGTAACACGGGACACCGGCGGTAACTTGTGAGCGGCGGATCAGGGCGCCATTTCGGCCCTGATCTGCTGGCGCAGCACATCAATCGGGATCAATTGCCCGTCGCGACGGAACTGCCAATAGGTCCAGCCATTGCAGGATGGCGCATTCTCCAGCGCCGCGCCCACCTGATGGATCGAGCCGCGATGTTCGGCCGAGACGAGCGAGCCATCGACCCGCACTTTCGCCGCCTGACCGCGCGGATTGACCAGCACCTCGCCCGGGCGCAGCAGACCGCGCTCGACCAACTGGCCAAAGGCCACGCGCGGGGCGGCGCGTTTCGAAACAGTCGTCTGCAGGGCCGCGGCATCCAGCGGGCGCACCATGCCCAGCCGCTTTGTCGCAACTTCGCGGTAGCTTTCCTCGCGCTCGATCCCGATATAATGCCGCCCAAGCAGCTTCGCGACCGCCCCCGTGGTGCCAGTGCCGAAGAACGGGTCGAGCACCACATCGCCGGGATTGGTCGTGCCCACCAGAATGCGATGCAGCAGCGCTTCGGGTTTCTGCGTGGGATGGGCCTTTTCGCCCTGCGCATCCTTCAGCCGCTCATGCCCCGAACAGATCGGCAGCACCCAGTCCGAGCGCATCTGCGTGCCCTCGTTCAGTTCCTTGAGCGCCTCATAGTTGAACGTGTATTTCGCGCCTTCGGTCCTGGAGGCCCAGATCAGCGTTTCATGGGCATTCGTCAGCCGTTTGCCCCGGAAATTCGGCATCGGGTTCGATTTGCGCCACACCACGTCATTGAGGATCCAGAACCCCTGATCCTGCAGCGCGGTGCCCACACGAAAGATGTTGTGATAGGACCCGATCACCCACAACGCGCCATGCGGCTTGAGCAGGCGGCGCGCGGCCGCCAGCCAGGCGCGGGTGAACCCGTCATAGGTGGCCAGGCTGTCGAACTTGTCCCAGACATCATCGACCGCGTCGACACGGCTGTTATCGGGACGGTGCAGATCGCCGCGCAATTGCAGGTTATAAGGCGGATCGGCGAAGATCAGATCCACGCTGGCCTCGGGCAATGCGTTCATCGCCTCGATGCAATCGCCCGAAAGTATACTGTCCAGAGGCAGCATCTGCGCCCCCTGTGCCGCTAATGTCACTGTCATGCCTGCCTCAGCTTCCGCGGTGATCCGCGTGTTGTTGAGGGCAGAATGAGTCAAAGATGATTCGGCGTCAATTATTAAATGAATCAGGGGTTTGAAAAACTTTCTTCATGTAATTTCAGCCACACAAGATATTGCGGACCGGCGCGAAGGAACGTCTATGCTCGGGGGTGACCCCCAAATCTGCTATGGCATTTTTGTGACGCAGGGTCGGATAGCCCGCATTCTGCGCCCATCCATAGCCGGGATGGCGGGCATCCAGTTCGGCCATGATCCGGTCGCGTGTGACCTTGGCGATGATCGAGGCTGCGGCAATCGACAGTGACCGCGCATCCCCCTTGACGATGGCCCGCGCCGGGCAGGGCAGGTCTGGTGGCAGGCGGTTGCCATCGATCAGCAGATGGTCGGGCGGTACGCGCAGGGCCGCGATGGCGCGCTGCATGGCAAGCCATGTCGCCTGTGCGATGTTATGGGCATCGATCTCGGCGGGGCTGGCATGGCCGATACCGATATCGGCATGCGCCATGATCTGTGCAAATGCTGCCTCGCGCGCGGGGGCGCGCAGGGTTTTGGAGTCGCGCAACCCCTCGGGGATGGCCTGCGGGTCCAGCCAGACAGCGGCGGCGGTCACTGGCCCGGCGAGCGGGCCGCGCCCGACCTCATCCACGCCGACAACGCGGCGCGCGCCCGCGCGGCGCGCCAGTGCTTCCAGTTCGTCATCGGGCAACGGGTGTGGGGCAGGCATGGCCCTGTCATGCCCGATGCACCGGGCCAGGGGCAAGCCCCGGCCCGCACGCGCTTCAGCGAAAGCCGTGCTGGCGCAGGCAGGTCGCGCTGTAGATTTGCCCGCCCCCCTGCGGACGCACACGGCAGGTCGATGGCAGATCGCGCAGCCGCGAACCTTGCAGGCAGCTTGCGCGGTAGCCGACATGGCGCTGCCCGCGATAGGTGTAATGCAGGCGGCATTGACCTGGCAGCGTGGCCGAAGGCTGGCGCTGCCGCCCCGGCGCGGCATAGGGGCGGTCAAGCTGCGCATGTTCCACGCACCGGGCGCGATAGACGGTGCGGTTGCCGCGATTGGTGCGGATAACCTCGTGGCAGCGCTTCGGCAGGCGCGTCACCCCGGCAGAGCGCAGGCAGCCCGCATGATAGACCTCGACATGTTTGCCACGGATGCGCAGCGTTTCGCGGCACTGGCGCGGCAGCCCGTAGTCATTCAACGGCGGGCGACCGGACATACCCCCTGATGAGCGTGTCGCCGCATGCACGACAATGGCCACGGCAGTGGCCCCCAGCAACAGCCGCAGCAAGGTATCATCCGACGCGCGCGCCGGGCTGGCGGAACTGGCCAGCGCGGCCAAGGCGATGGCCGTGGCGCCAAGCAATGTGGTCAGGCGGTGTCGCAAGACAGACAGACGGGCAGGCATGGGACATTCCTTTCAAGACATGTGTCAGACATGCGACCAGCCTGCCCTGCCCCGCGCGCGCCGCTCAATAACCGCAGTCTGCTATCGGATAACATGCGCCCCGACGGCCTGCCGATATTGAATAACCGCCCGCCCGGTGCCAAGCTTTCCGTCATGAAACAGTTGCTCATCATATCCGCCCTGTTCCTGGGGATGACGCTTGCGGGACAAGCCTCGGCCCAGTGTTTCGCGGATTACAAGGCCAAGCAGGACAATCCGTTGCGCCTGCAATACGGGATTGTCGAACTGCCCCGCGATGCCTGCGGCTCGCATGAGGCCGCGACGGAATATGCCCGCCCGGTGATCGCGCAATCGGGCTGGACCCTGTTGCAGATCGAGTCCCTGTTCGATGAAACCGAATTCCAGCGCCGGAGTGCCAATGCAAGCGCCATCCATCGCCGCCAGTGACCTCTCGCGCCTTGGCAACCGGGCCGTGATCTGGGGTATCGCCGCTATCGTGGGCGTGCTGGTGCTGACCGCCGTGTTGCTGTTTCTGAACCTGCCCGATGCCGGGGCCTTCAACGCGCGGGTGGAGCGTGTCTTTGTCGAGAATGCGGACCTGACCAGCCAGGCCGAAATCCGGCTGCTGGAAATCCTTGCGCAATCGGGCACGGCATTTTCGGAAACGCTGGTATCCTACCGTGTGGTGATCTTTGTGCTGCTGGTCTTTGCCACCGGGTTGCTGGTGACATCGCTGGTGATGATCGTGCTGTTGATCACGCTGAACAAGCGCCTTGCCATGGTCGAGAAACAGGGGCTGCAAGTGTCGCAACTGGTGATCGACCGGGCCACCAATGCGGTGGCGATCAATGACATGGAGTTCAAGCTGACGCCTGCCGCCGTGGAAACCCTGGCGGTGCTGGCCGAAGCGCGCATTGATGATGAGGTTTTATCCGGCGCAGCCATCGAGGCCATGATCTCTGGCCGGCAAGAGGCCGATTGCGATGAAGCCGCAGGCGCCACACGCATCAAACGGCTGCGCGACACGCTGGGCAACCAGTTGGTCAGCGAGGTTCTGGTCAAGAATATCGCGCGTCAGGGCTATATGCTGGCCATCGACCGCAAGGTGATTTCCCTGCGCTGACCCGCCAGCACTTGCACCTGCCCGTGACCGGTGCCAGATATTCGGGTAACGCATAGGGAGACGCGCAATGCAGGACAAACGGCAATTCTATATCGACGGGGTCTGGTGCGATCCGGTCGCAGGGCAGGATCTGGATGTCATCGACCCCTCGACCGAGGAAGCCTGCGCCGTCATCTCGCTGGGGGGTGCAGCCGATACTGACATGGCCGTGGCCGCCGCCAAGGCCGCCCTGCCCGGCTGGCTGCATTCCGACCCGGCCGAACGGCTGGCACTGGTGAAGCGCATCGCAGAGGTCTATGACGAGCGCGCCGAGGATATGGCGCAGGCGATCAGTCTGGAAATGGGCGCCCCGATCGATCTGGCGCGCGGCAGCCAGGTGGGTGCGGGAAGCTCGCATATCAAGAATTTCATCAAGGCGTTTGAACAGATCCGCTTTGTCGAGCCGCTGGGCGATCATGCCCCCAATGACCGCATCATCCGCGAAGGTGTGGGCGTCTGCGCGCTGATCACGCCGTGGAACTGGCCCATGAATCAGGTCACGCTCAAGGTCATTCCGGCCCTGCTGGCAGGCTGTACGATGGTGCTGAAACCCTCGGAAATCGCACCGCTCTCGGGCATTGTCTGGGCCGAAATCATGGATGCCGCAGGCACCCCCAAAGGCGTGTTCAACATGGTCAATGGCGACGGGCCGGGGGTGGGCACGCAGCTCTCAGGCCACACGGATGTCGATATGGTCAGCTTCACCGGGTCCACCCGCGCAGGCATTGCGATTTCCAAGAACGCCGCCGAAACGCTGAAACGCGTTCATCTGGAACTGGGCGGCAAGGGCGCGAACCTGATCTTTGCCGATGCCGATGACCGCGCCGTGCAGCGCGGGGTCGCGCATTGCTTCCAGAACACGGGCCAGTCCTGCAACGCGCCGACCCGGATGCTGGTGGAACGGTCAATCTATGACCAGACGGTGGAGCAGGCGCGCGAACTGGCCGAGGGCACGCGCGTCGGCCCCGCGTCCGAGAGCGGCAAGCATATCGGCCCCTTGGTCAGCCAGACGCAATTCGACAAGGTGCAGGACCTGATCCAGAAAGGGATGGATGAGGGCGCGCGCCTGGTCGCCGGGGGGCTGGGCCGCCCCGAGGGCGTCAATCGCGGCTATTTCGTCCGCCCCACGGTCTTTGCCGATGTCACCAATGACATGACCATCGCGCGCGAGGAGATATTCGGCCCGGTCCTGTCGATCCTGCCCTTTGACAGCGAGGAAGAGGCCATCGCCATCGCCAATGACACCGTCTATGGGCTGACCAACTACGTCCAGAGCGAGGATGGCGC
>PWWF01000309.1 GCA_003561595.1 Paracoccaceae bacterium
ACATCTTCGGCATGCAGGATGCCATCGCGATAGAGGAAGTGGTCCATCAGGGGTGCTCTCAGACTGGCGGTGTGCCGGGGGCGGGTGTGGGTGCCTCCGGCGGGAGTATTTGGGGCAAGATGAAATCAGCTGGTTTGCGACGGGCTGGAGCGCAGAAAGAGGTAGAGCGGCACCCCGCAGGACACGCCGATGCAAAAGGTCGCAGGGATCGCCAGCAGCCCCAGCGCGCGGCGGCGTTGCCAGCATTCGGCGAGGATGAAGACTGTCAGCGCGACCGCCGCGATGGTCAGGTCCCACACCAGCCCCGATGTCGCCGCATTGGCGTGCCAGGCATCCACCATGGCCATCAGCGACCATTCGTTCTGCACGAACCAGGTGATGAACCAGTACATCGGATGGATCGTGCCCCAGATGGCCAGCGCCAGATAGAGCATGCGCAGCGGTGTCATAGCCGCCCACTCACGCCGATGCGGGCATCACCGCTTATGGTGACGCCGGGGGCGCGTTCTTCGGGGGGGGTGGGCGGGCCATCGGCCCCGCAGGCGACCAGCAGCATGCCGGCGGTCAGCACAGTCAGGAGCGTTTTCATCCAAGCACCTCTTTCCAGCGCGCGATCTGGGCGCGGACATTGTCGGGGGCGGTGCCGCCATGGCTGGTGCGGCTGGCGACGGAATTGTGTACCCCGAGCACAGAATAGACCGCCTGCGTGATTTCGCCATGGATTTTCTGCATCTCATCAAGCGCGAGGTCGGGCAGGTCGCAGCCCTTGTCCTCGGCCAGCTTGACCAGACTGCCGGTGATGTGATGCGCCTCTCGGAAAGGAAGGCCCAGGTCGCGCACCAGCCAGTCGGCCAGATCCGTCGCAGTCGAGAATCCCGCGCTCGCGGCCTGTTCCAGCGCAGGGCGGTTCGCGCTCAGGTCGCGCACCATCCCCTCCATCGCGGCCAGGCCCAGCAAAAGCGTGTCGGCCGCGTCGAAAACCTGTTCCTTGTCCTCTTGCATGTCCTTGGAATAGGCCAGCGGCAGCCCCTTCATCACGGTGAACAGCGCGACAGTCGCGCCCAGGATGCGCCCCAGCTTCGCGCGCAGCAATTCGGCGGCATCGGGGTTGCGCTTTTGCGGCATGATGCTGGAGCCGGTCGAGAAGCGGTCGGACATGCGCACAAACCGGAACTGGGCCGAGGACCAGATGACAAGCTCTTCGGCGAAGCGCGACAGATGCGTGGCGCAGATGGCCGCGGCGGACAGGAATTCCAGCGCGAAATCGCGATCCGAGACTGAATCGAGCGAATTGGCCGTGGGCCGGTCGAAGCCCAGCGCGGCTGCCGTCATCTCGCGGTCAATGGGAAAAGAGGTGCCGGCCAGCGCTGCTGCACCCAGCGGGCATTCATTCATGCGCGCGCGCGCGTCCTGGAAGCGCCCCTTGTCACGGGCGAACATTTCCACATAGGCGAGCATGTGGTGGCCCCAGGTCACGGGCTGGGCCGTCTGCAGATGGGTGAAACCGGGCATGACCCAATCCGCGCCCTCTTCTGCCTGCGCAACAAAGGCGCGCATCAGCGCATCCAGCCCGGCGATCGCTGCATCACACTGGTCGCGCACCCAAAGCCGGAAATCCAGCGCCACCTGATCGTTGCGCGAGCGCGCCGTGTGCAGCCGCCCGGCGGGGGTGCCGATGATCTCGCGCAGGCGCGCCTCGACATTCATATGGATGTCTTCCAGCGCAGCGGAAAAGGTGAAATCACCGCGCGTGATCTCATCCATGACCTGCACCAGCCCGGCATCGATGGCATTCGCGTCCACCGCGCTGATGATGCCGCAATCCGCCAGCATGGCCGCATGCGCGCGCGAGCCCGTGATATCCTGCGGGGCAAGGCGTTGGTCGAACCCGATCGAGGCATTGATCGCCTCCATGATCGCGTCGGGGCCATCGCTGAACCGCCCGCCCCACATTGAATTCGCGGATGCTTCACCCATGGCATGACCCTCTTGCTTGCGCCCGCTGGTGCTATACGCGCATGCGCCGCGAAGGGCAATCGGCGCGGCCCGGTGCGGTCATGCCGGAAAATGCGCAGCATTTTAGACAGCAGCCGTGTTTTAACCTGCGCTTAAACGTGACCACCCATGGTTGTGCAAAAGGACGGAGAGCCCCATGCCGCAGCCCATACCCGCACGCCAGCATCCTGATGATGTCGCCTATGCCTCGCCGCTTTCGGCGGCTGCCGAAGAACAGCGCCTGTCAACATTGCAACTTGTTCGCGACGCGCTGGATGCGCGGCGCGGGTTGTTGGCCTATCAGCCCGTGGTTCAGGCGCGCATGCCCAAGCGCGCCGCATTTTACGAGGGGTTGATTCGCATCGTCGATCATACCGGTCGCATCATCCCGGCGGTGGACTTCATGGATGCGGTCGAAACCAATGAACTTGGCCGCCGGATCGATTGTCTGGCGCTGGAAATGGGGCTGGCGACGCTGGCGGCAGAACCGTCGATCCGCGTGTCGATCAACATGTCGGCGCGGTCGATCGGTTACCCGGAATGGCTGGCAACGCTGGAGCGCGGGTTGCGCGGGCGCCCCGATATCGGGGAACGCCTGATCCTGGAAATCACGGAATCCTCGGCCATGATCATGCCGGATCTGGTGACCGTTTTCATGCAGGACATGCAGGAACGGGGTATCTGTTTCGCGCTGGATGATTTCGGGGCGGGATATACGGCGTTTCGCTATCTCAAGGATTTCTATTTCGATATCGTCAAGATCGACGGTATGTTCATCCGCGAGATTGCGGAGAACCCGGACAACCAGATCCTGACACAGGCGCTGGTCTCGATCGCGCGGCATTTCGATATGTTCACCGTGGCCGAGTCGGTGGAAACCGAGCGGGAAGCGCGGATGCTGATCGATATGGGGGTGGATTGTCTGCAAGGGTATCATTTCGGGGCACCTGCGACGCAGGCGCCCTGGAAAACCTCTGTGATCGGCGCGCGGGCCAGCGGATAGGTGCATCACGCGCGGCCATTCAGGTTCGGATCAAGACAAGATACCGGGGTGATTTGCCCTGCTGTGGCCTGCGAACCAGCGGGCAGTGCGCGTGTGTGACAAGTTGGGCACTGCCCGTTTCAGCGACCGACGCCGGTCTGGGGGATTGGGGCGCCGGTCGCAAGGAATATCCCTCCGGGCATCTTGCATGCGCCACCTGCCGAAAGCAGTTTGAGCTTGATTCCCGCGCCGGGCGGGTATCCACTCGGGTCATGATCCGGCGCCAATGGCATGACAGGCGCCCAGCGGCGAGGAGGACCCCATGGCGCGGAAAATCTTGTTACCTATTGACCTGAACAGCCCGGCATCCTGGATCAAGCCGATGGCAGAGGCGCAGATGATGCTTGCCAAGGGGGGCGAGCTGCATGTCGCCAGCGTGCTGCCGGATTTCGGAATGTCGATGGTGGGCACGTTTTTCCAGAAGGGTTTTGAGCAGACGGCGCTGAAAACCTTTGGCGATGCGCTGCGCAACTGGGTGCGCGAGAACGTGCCCGGCGCGATCGAGGTGCACCCCCATGTGCTGCATGGCAATATCTATGACGAGATCCTGCGCGCCGCCGACACGCTGGATGTGGATGTCATCATCCTTGCGGCCCATCGCCCCGAGGCGCGCGATTACCTGCTGGGCCCCAATGCCGCGCGGATCGTGCGGCATGCGAAACAGTCGGTCTATGTCGTACGGGATTAAGCTTCAGAACCCGAACAGCGCCTGCGCGTCAATCGCGCGGCGCTGAAAGCGCGCGCGGTCATCCTCGGGCACCCAGCCCAGCTCGGCACAGGCGCGCGCATTGGAAAACTGCGCCAGATGCGCGCGCGACCGCCAGTCGCGCAATTGCGGCCGGGTCAGCCCGCCGCGCCGCAAGACATGCCGTTTCAGCGTGAATTTGACCATGTCGCCCGCCCAGAACAGCGTCAGGTTCCCGCCTGCGACAGAAATTCGCGTCCCGGTCTGTTGCGCGATGGCGGCGAACCAGTCGCGCGCGCTCAGCATGGGCGGGCCGACAAGGTTGAAGCTCTGCCCCTCGATCCCTTCCTTGTCCGACATCAGCACCAGTGCCTGCGCCACATCCTCGTTCAGAACGAAAGGCAGTTTGTTGCGCCCGTTGCCCCAGATGCGCACGGCACCAGCGCCATGCCAGCGCCCGATGCCCCAGTGCTGGAACGGGCCGCCGGCGCCGACCACGATCCCCGGCCGCGCGATGACCAGCGGCAGCCCCCGGTCACGATGCAGCGCCATCAGGCGGGATTCGCACAGTGCCTTGGACCGCGCATAGAGGTTGCGCGCCGACATGTCCCCAAAGGGTGTGTCCTCGGTGATCGTCTGCGCGGGGTTCGACGCGTCATAGGACGCGATCGTGCCCGTATAGATGAACCGCGCAACCCCGGCCTGCAGCGCGGCGCGGGCCAGGCGTTCGGTCACCTCGACATCGTTTTTCAGATAGGTGTCCCAGCTTTGCGCCTCTGCCTTGGCCAGATGATAGACAGTGCGAATGCCGCTCATCGCCTCAGCCAGCGCGTCCTCATCCTGCAGCGAGGCGGCGATCATCGTCACCTGCCCCTCCATCCCCGCGAAGGGATTGGCCCGCGCCCGGCTGAGGACAGCGACATGCTGGCCCTTTGCTGTCAGTTGGCGCACCAGTTCGCGCCCCAGAAAGCCCGTGCCGCCGATCACCAGCGCATCAGGCACCCCGGTTGCAGGGGCTGCGGGCTGCGGACGGGCGGGCGCGGGTGGCAGGCTGGCGCGCAGCGCGTCGATATCCTGCATGACAGCGACAGCGCCATTGGCGTCGATGGATTTCGGGGCCGCGGCCCCCGAACGGATCGCGCCATAGAATGCGTTGAACACCCCTTCGAACCCCAGCGCATAAGGTTGCCGACGGTTGAGCGAGCGCAACTGCACCCAGGCATTGCGCGCGCCCTCGCGCAGATGCACGCCTGCCTGCGTCATCTCCGCCCGCAAGGGGTTCAGGATGATGTCCGAGGCATTGCCCCGCTGGACAATCAGCGTATCGGCCGCGAAATCCAGCCGCGCTCTGCCCGCCACACCGCGCAGGGTGACGGAGCGGTCATCCGCCCCTTCGGTCAGGGATGCCGATAGCGTCAGTTCGGTGTCGCCCGCGCGGGCCTGCACGCGCCAGCCCTGCGGCAGGGTGCAGCCGGTCGGCAGGGTGACAGGGCGCAGCAGGCGGCAATCGATATCGTGCAGCGGGCCGAACAGATCATGGGCAAAGGCGTGCAGATGCGGCCCCAGTTCCAGCATCAGGTTGTCGCGGCTTTGCAGCATCCACAGGCCGAACGGACCGGTGCGCAGGGGTTGCAGTGGGAAATGCCAGTGAATCGCGGCTTGGTCGACGCGCCCGATCAGACCATCCGCCATCGCCCGGCGCAGCCGGTGATAGGATGGCAGGCCAAGGAAATTGTGGTTCACCCCCAGCCTGCGCCCGGCTTTTTCGGCGGCCTTTTGCATCGCCTGCGCCTCCGTGGTCGAGGTCGCGAAGGGCTTTTCCACCAGCACATGCAGCCCGGCCTCCAGCGCTGCGATGGTCAGCGGCGCGTGCAAGGCGGGCGGTGTCAGGATGTGGACCGCATCGCAGACCCCGGCCTGCAGCATCTCTTCCAGGCTGTCGAACGCCTGCGCACCATGGGCCGTGGCCAACGCGTCTGCTGCGCTGCGGGACGGGTCACAGACCGCAGCCAGCCGCACACCGGGCACCATTCGCAGGGCGTCAGCATGCCATCCGGCAATATAGCCCGCCCCGACAAGACCTATGGTTATGTCCTCAGATGCCATACGGCCCCCTGTTTGATGATTCGGTGTTGCGCGTCAGCGATATTCGATGATTTGGGCATCCTGACGGCGAAGCCTGCGCCACCAATACTGCCCCATCCCCCACAGGTTCGAGAACTTGCTGAGCATGACCAGCCCGGCCGCCTGCATGGCCCGCCCTGGCGCAAGCCCCATGTGCCGGAACCGCAGGGCCTGGCGCGTGACGGAGATGGCGTAAAGCGCCGCAACGCCGATCACGCCGGGGGGCCAGACAGCCGCGAGGACAAGCGCCAGCGCGGGCAGTGCCCCGCCCCAGATCAGCGCGCGACGCCGGGACGCGTTGGCCGCGCCGGGATGCAGGGCGCCCAGTTCGGCAAAGCTATGGCCCGCGCGGATCATGCGCCGGTTCCAGTTGCCAAAGGCGTGCAGCGCCACGTCATGATGCACCATCGGGGCATCGATCCCCCATGTCTGCCAGCCCGCCTTGCGCATGCGCAGGAACATCTCATCATCTTCGGCGGCTATCATGGTGTCGCGGAACCCGCCCGTCTGCTCGAACGCGGTGCTGCGGGCCAGAAATGTGCCAATCCCGCCCGTGTCGGGCCCTGTGGGTTTCTGCCATTCCCAGTTGGTCAGCCAGTTATAGAGCGAATGCTCAGGCTGCTCTTCGGCATAGCGCCCGATCACAAGTCCTGCTTCGGGGTGGTCGTGCAGGAACGCATGGGCCGTCTGGGGCCAGTCAGGCTGCAGGATGCAATCGCCATCAATGAAATGCACGAATGCGGCGCGCTCTGGTCCCAGCGCGGCGAATCCTTCGTTGCGTGCCCGCGCGGCGCTGAAAGGGCGCGCGGGGTCGAGCGCGACAGTCTTGGCCCCCATGGCCTGCGCCAGTGCAACGGAACCGTCATTCGAGCCGCTATCGACATAAATGACCCGCCGCGCGTGTGTGGCGACGGCTTGCAGGGCATGCGCCAGGCGCTGCCCTTCATTGCGGCCGATCACGACGGCATCCATCTGTGGTGTCACGGGTCTGCTATCCGAATGGGTGTTTGAGCCCAGGGGGATAGCAGATTATCGGGTTTTGGCCAGACTCAGGCGTCGCGCTTGCGCTCCAGCGTTGCAAATGCCGCAGCGCGCTGGCTGGGCATGTCGCGTTTCTGTGCAAGTATCTTGCGGGGGGACATCCGTGGCAGCAGGCTGCGGGCGATGCGTATATACTGGCCAAGGCTGCCCGCGTGGCTGTCGCGTGGCTGATCGATCAGGTGACGGCTCATGCTCTCCTCCTCCATGGAAAACGTGGGGCAGGGTATCACAGATGCCGGTTTTGCCAAAGCCGACGCTGCCTTGACGCCCCGTCGGGCACAAGCTAGCGAAGTCGCGTCGTGAGAAAAGGACCAGACATGCCCAATCCATCCCTGCTTATTCTGCCCGGCGACGGGATCGGCCCCGAAGTGATGGCCGAGGTGCGCCGCATCATTGACTGGTTCGGTGGAAAACGCGGACTGGTCTTTGATGTCAGCGAGGACCTTGTCGGCGGCTGCGCCTATGACGCGCATGGCACGCCGCTGCATGATGACACCATGGCCCGCGCACAAGAGGTCGATGCCGTTCTGCTGGGGGCCGTGGGCGGGCCGAAATACGATGATCTGGATTTCAGCGTAAAGCCCGAGCGCGGGTTGCTGCGGCTGCGCAAGGAGATGGACCTCTTCTCGAACCTGCGCCCGGCGCAGTGTTTCGACGCGCTGGCGGATTTCTCGTCGCTCAAGCGGGATGTCGTGGCCGGTCTGGACATCATGATCGTGCGCGAACTGACATCCGGTGTCTATTTCGGCGAACCGCGCGGGATTTTCAAAGAGGGCAATGAGCGTGTGGGCATCAACACCCAGCGCTACACCGAATCCGAGATCGCACGCGTGGCGCGCTCGGCCTTTGAATTGGCGATGAAGCGCGACCGTAAGCTGTGTTCGATGGAAAAGGCCAATGTCATGGAATCGGGCATCCTGTGGCGCGATGTGGTGACCGAGGTGTCCCGCGACTACCCCGAGGTCGAACTGTCGCATATGTATGCCGATGCGGGCGCGATGCAGTTGACGCGCTGGCCCAAGCAGTTCGATGTGATCGTGACCGACAATCTGTTCGGCGATCTGCTGTCGGATCTGGCGGCGATGCTGACGGGCTCGCTTGGCATGCTGCCCTCGGCAAGCCTGGGCGCACCGATGGCGAATGGTCGCCCCAAGGCGCTTTATGAGCCCGTCCACGGTTCCGCGCCCGATATTGCGGGCCAGGGCAAGGCGAACCCGATCGCCTGTATCCTGAGTTTCGCCATGGCGTTACGCTATTCCTTCGATCAGGGCGCAGAGGCCGCGCGGCTGGAAGCTGCTGTCGAGCGCGTGCTGGCCGACGGGTTGCGGACCGCCGATCTGATGGGGCCAGAGGGCGGCACGCCGGTTTCGACCTCGGGGATGGGGGATGCTATTCTGGGGGCGCTTGACGCCAGCCTGTAGGGCGGTCCTGGCGTCGGGCGGGGTAAGCGCCCGCTCGGCGTGCCCACCCACCCGCCCTTGCACGCCTCGCGGGC
>PWWF01000086.1 GCA_003561595.1 Paracoccaceae bacterium
CATGGATCGCGGCGGAATAGCTGACCAGCGGATCGAGGCTTTCAAACACCCGCCTGCGGTTGCGGTCCAACTCGTCAAAGGCGCCGGAGCGCGCGAGCATTTCCAGCGACCGCTTGCCCACACGTTTCAGATCGACCCTGCGCGCGAGGTCGAAGAGCGTCGCGAACGGTTTGTCGCCGCGCCCGTCCACGACAAGGCGCATTGCCTCGACCCCTACATTTTTCAGCGCGCCCAGCCCGTAGACCAGCGCGCCATCCTGCACGTCGAACCGCGCGCGCGAGCGGTTCACGCAAGGGGGGATGACCGCGATCTCCATGCGGTCAACTTCGCGTTTGTAGACGGCAAGCTTGTCGGTCAGATGGAGATCGCAATTCATCACACCGGCCATGAACTCGACCGGGTGATTGGCCTTCAGATACGCCGTCTGATAACTGACCACCGCATAGGCCGCCGCATGCGATTTGTTGAAGCCGTAATTGGCGAATTTCTCCAGCAGATCAAAGACCTCACCTGCCTTTTTCTCGTCCACGCCATTGGCCATCGCGCCCTTCAGGAATTTGGGCCGTTCCTTGGCCATTTCCTCGGCGATCTTCTTGCCCATGGCGCGGCGCAGCAAATCGGCCTGGCCGAGGCTGTAGCCCGCCATGACCTGCGCGATCTGCATCACCTGTTCCTGATAGACGATGATGCCCTGCGTTTCCTCGAGAATGTCATCGATCAGCGGGTGGATTGAGGCACGCTCGCGCTGGCCGTTCTTGACCTCGCAATAGGTGGGGATGTTTTCCATCGGCCCCGGACGATACAGCGCCACAAGCGCCACGATATCCTCGATGCAGGTGGGTTTCATGCGCCGCAGCGCATCCATCATGCCCGAGCTTTCCACCTGAAACACGGCCACCGTGCGCGCCGACGCATAGAGCTTGTAGCTGGCCGGGTCATCCAGCGGGATGGCGTTGATATCCAGATCCTGCCCGCGACGGCGCAAAAGCTCGATGGCGTTCTGGATGACCGTCAGGGTTTTCAGGCCCAGAAAGTCGAATTTCACCAGCCCCGCCTGTTCCACCCATTTCATGTTGAACTGCGTGGCGGGCATGTCCGAGCGCGGATCGCGATAGAGCGGCACCAACTGGTCCAGCGGGCGATCCCCGATCACGACCCCCGCCGCGTGGGTGGAGGCATTGCGCAGCAACCCCTCGACCTTTTGCGCATGGGTCAGCAGGCGGTCCACGACCTCTTCGGCCTTGGCGGCCTCGCGCAGGCGGGGCTCATCGGCCAGGGCCTTTTCCACGCTGACAGGCTTGACCCCTTCGACCGGGATCAACTTGGACAGCTTGTCCACCTGACCATAGGGCAGTTGCAGCACGCGGCCGACATCGCGCACGGCGGCCTTGCTGAGCAACGCGCCGAAGGTGATGATCTGGCCGACCTTGTCATGGCCGTATTTGTCCTGCGTGTAGCGGATCACCTCTTCGCGGCGGTCCATGCAGAAATCGATGTCGAAATCGGGCATGGATACGCGCTCGGGGTTCAGGAACCGTTCGAACAACAGCTTGTAGCGCAAGGGATCCAGGTCGGTGATGGTCAGCGCATAGGCCACCAGACTGCCCGCGCCCGACCCACGGCCCGGACCGACCGGGATATCCTGTTCCTTCGCCCATTTGATGAAATCGGCAACGATCAGGAAATAGCCGGGAAAGCCCATCCCCTCGATGATGCCCAGCTCGAATTCCAGCCGCTTCTCATAATCCTCGACCGGGGCGGCATGGGGGATGACGGCCAGCCGCTCGGCCAGCCCCTCGCGCGCCTGACGGCGCAGTTCCTCGACCTCATCTTCGGCGAAACGCGGCAGGATCGGGGGGTGACGGTCGGCGCGATAGGCGCAGCGCTGCGCGATCTCGACCGTGTTTTCCAGCGCCTCGGGCAGATCGGCGAAGAGGGCGGCCATCTCTTCAGGCGTTTTCAGATAGTGCTGCGGGGTCAGGTGGCGCCGGGGCGCGGCCTGATCGACATAGGCGCCTTCGCGAATGCAGATCAGGGCGTCGTGGGCCTCATACATGTCAGGGTCGGGGAAATAAGCGTCATTGGTGGCAACCAGCGGCAGGGCAAGCTCATGCGCCATCTCGACAAAGGGGCGCTCGGTGATGCGCTCGGCCTCCATCATCTGGCCAGCCTCATCCGCGTGGCGCTGCAACTCGACATACAGGCGGTCGGGGTAGATCGTGGCAAGCTGCTCCATCAGCGCGCGGGCGCGCGTGACCTGATTGGTGGTGATTAACCGACCCACGGGGCCGTCGGCGCCGCCGCTCAGGCAGATCAGCCCGTCGGAATGTTGCGCAAGCTCCTCCATCGTGACCTGCGGCAGCGCACGGTCGCGGGCCAGATACAGGCAGGAATTCAGCGCCATCAGGTTTTCATACCCGCGCCGCGACTGTGCCAGCAGCACGATCGGCGCGGGCATGCGCGGCTTTTCCCCCGGTGCGGCCGGGTCAAAGGCGACGGATATCTGGCAGCCAAGAATCGGCTGCACGCCTGAGTCACTGGCCAGCACCGAAAATTCCAGTGCACAGAACATGTTGTCCGTGTCGGTCACGGCAATGGCGGGATAGCCCTTGTCCTTGCAGGTCTTGACCAGCGGCTTGAGGCGCAGCGCCCCTTCCAGCAGCGAATATTCGGTATGGGTGCGCAGGTGGATGAAACGGGGCAAATCACTCATGCCCGGCAGCATAAATCCGGGGGCGGCGGCGGGAAAGGTGAAAAGCGCGGATGGCCAAGCGATGGGCATTGCGCATCCTTGTGCCACATCATTTTGCGATTTTGCTTGTCATGGGGGGCTAAGGCAGGTTTTCTCGGGCGAGCCCTGCCACAGCTACGGAAGCCCTGATGCCCGCCCCCCTGATGCAACTAGACGGTCTGACAAAGTCCTATCCCGGGGTGCGCGCGAATGACGATATCTCGTTCAATATCGGTGAGGGGCAGATCCACGCGCTCTTGGGCGAGAATGGCGCGGGCAAATCCACGCTGGTCAAGATGATCTACGGGCTGGTGCGCCCCGATTCCGGCGCGATGACCCTGTATGGCGCGCCCTTCGCCCCTGCTCAGCCGACCGAGGCGCGGCTGAACGGGATTGCGATGGTGTTCCAGCATTTCAGCCTGTTCGATGCGCTGGACGTGGCCGAGAATGTGGCGCTGGGCATGGAAAACCCGCCGCCCCTGCGCGATCTGGCGCGGCGTATCCGCACTGTGTCTGAGGAATATGGCCTGCCGCTGGATCCGACGCGGCTGGTGGGCGAATTGTCTGCGGGCGAACGCCAGCGGGTCGAGATCGTGCGCTGTCTGCTGCAGGACCCCAGGCTGCTGATCATGGATGAACCCACATCCGTGCTGACCCCGCAAGAGGTCGGGATTCTGTTCCGCACCCTGCGCAAGCTGGCATCCGAGGGGACGGCGATCCTTTATA
This sequence comes from Paracoccaceae bacterium, assembly GCA_003561595.1. Lineage (GTDB taxonomy): Bacteria > Pseudomonadota > Alphaproteobacteria > Rhodobacterales > Rhodobacteraceae > Roseinatronobacter. Next base: position 3,458 of record PWWF01000086.1, read on the forward strand.
TCTCGCACAAGCTGGAAGAAATCCGCACCCTGTGTGATGAGGCCACGATCCTGCGGGGCGGGCGCAAGGTGGCGACCTGCGACCCGCGCGAGAAAACCGCGCGTGAACTGGCCGAGTTGATGGTGGGCCAGATCCTGACCCCGCCCGAACGCCCGGCCCGCGCCATGGGCGATGTGGTGCTGGAGGTTGATAATCTGTCGCTGAAATCCAGCAACCCGTTCGGCACATCGCTCAAGGATATCTCGTTCCAGCTACGCGCGGGCGAGGTGCTGGGCATCGCCGGGGTTGCGGGCAACGGGCAGGATGAACTGTTGCTGATGCTGTCGGGCGAATTGCGCGCGCCGCGCAATCAGGTGCGGTTGCGGGGCAAACCTGTCGGCCATCTGGGGCCGAATGGCCGCCGTGGGCTTGGCGTCGTCGCCGCGCCAGAGGAACGGCTGGGCCATGCCGCCGCCCCGGATATGAGCCTGACGGAAAACGCCCTGCTATCGGCGGCCAGGCGCAAACGGCTGGAACGGGGCGGGTTCATTGACTGGGGCAAGGCAGAGGCGTTCGCGCGCGACATCATCACGCGCTTTGATGTGCGCACGCCGGGGCCGCATGTGCTGGCGCGCGCGCTGTCAGGCGGCAATCTGCAGAAATTCGTCATCGGGCGCGAGATCGAACTCGACCCTGATGTGATCATCGTGAACCAGCCCACATGGGGCGTGGATGCCAGCGCTGCAGCGACCATCCGGCAGGCACTGCTGGATCTGGCGGGCAAGGGCGCGGGCGTTCTGGTCATCAGACAGGATCTGGATGAGCTGCTGGAAGTGGCCGACAGTTTCGCCGCCCTGAATGAGGGGCGGCTGACCCCCGTACGGCCCGCCAAGGGGCTGAGCGTGGAAGAGATCGGGCTGATGATGGGGGGATCGGGCGATATGCATGTCGCGCATGAGGCCGCTGAATGATCCGGCTGGAGAAACGCAAGGAACCGTCACAGATCTGGCGCATCGCCAACCCGTTTCTGGCGGTTGTGCTGACCATGATCGCGGGCGGGATGATGTTCGCCGCACTGGGCAAGGACCCGGTCGCCGCGATCCGGCTGATCTTTTTCGACCCGCTGTTCAGCGAACAGTTCGGCAGCTATTCGCGCCCGCAATTGCTGATCAAGACCGCGCCGCTGATCCTGATTGCCGTGGGGCTCGCCATCGGGTTCAAGGCCAATATCTGGAATATCGGGGCCGAGGGGCAGTATATCATGGGTGCGCTCTTCGGCGCGGGCGTCGCGCTGGCCTTCTATCCGATCGAGGGCTGGTATATTTTCCCGCTGATGATCCTTGCGGGCGCGCTGGGCGGGTTTCTATGGGCGATGATCCCGGCCATTCTCAAGACCCGCTTCAACACCAATGAAATCCTTGTCTCGCTGCTGCTGGTCTATGTGGCCGAACGCATTCTGGCGGCGATGGCGCTGGGGCTGATGCGCAACCCCGACCAGCCGGGCTTTCCGGGCTCGCGCGATCTGCGGCGCTACGAGTCCGCGCATAATGCAGAACTGATCGCGAATACGGGCCTGCATTGGGGGGTGGTCGCGGCGCTGATTGCCGTGATCTTTGCCTATATCATGATGACGCGGCACATGCTGGGCTTTCATGTGCAGCTTGCCGGGCAGGCCCCGCGCGCCGCGCGCTTTGGCGGTGTGTCGCCCGCGCGGCTGGTCATCATCTGTCTGGGGCTCGCGGGCGCGCTGGCGGGGCTGGCCGGCATGTTCGAAGTGTCTGGCCCCGGCGGGCAGGTGCGGATCGAATTTGCGACCGGCTACGGCTTTACCGCGATCATCGTGGCCTTTCTGGGGCGGCTGAACCCCATCGGGATCGTGCTGGCCGGGTTCCTGCTGGGGCTGACCTATATCGGCGGGGAGCTTAGCCAGATGATGCTGCAACTGCCCAGCGCCTCCATTCAGGTGTTTCAGGGCATGCTGCTGTTCTTTCTGCTGGCGCTGGATTTCCAGACAAATTACCGCATCCGCCTGACACAAGGAGCGCGTGCATGATCCTCGGATCGATCAACCCTGCCGTTCTTTTGGCCGCATTGATGGTCGCTGCCACTCCGATCCTGCTGGCCGCCATTGGTGAATTGGTGGTCGAGAAATCGGGTGTGCTGAACCTGGGCGTCGAGGGCATGATGATCATGGGTGCCTGCCTTGGCTTTATCATCGCGGTCAATTCGGGCAGCCCGTTCCTCGGCTTTGTCGGCGCGGCGCTGGCGGGGATGGTGCTGGCGGCGCTGTTTGCGTTGCTGACCCAGGTGCTGATGACGAACCATGTGGCCACGGGGCTTGCGCTGACCTTGTTCGGACTGGGGCTGACAGCGCTCTTGGGGCAGCAATATGTGGGCATCACCCCCCCGCGCACCCCGCGGCTGGACCTTGGCCCCTTGTCGCAGATCCCGTTTTTCGGCCGCGCCTTTTTCCGCCATGACATCGTGGTCTATCTGACCATTGCGCTGGTGGGCGCTGTCTGGTGGTTCCTGAAATACAGCCGCGCGGGCATGATCCTGCGGGCGGTGGGCGAAAACCACGATGCGGCCCATGCGCTGGGTTATCACGTCAAGCGCGTGCGTCTGATGGCCATTCTGTTCGGCGGTGCCTGCGCGGGGCTGGGGGGCGCCTATCTGTCGCTGATCCGGGTGGCAGGCTGGACCGAAGGCATGACTGTCGGCGCAGGCTGGATCGCGCTGGCGCTGGTGGTGTTTGCAAGCTGGCGGCCATGGCGCGCGATGGCGGGTGCCTATCTGTTCGGCGGGGTGGTCGTGCTGCAGTTGAATCTGCAAGCTGCGGGCGTGCGCATCCCGGTCGAGTACTTGTCAATGTCGCCCTACCTGATAACGATCCTTGTGCTTGTTCTCATGTCCTCGGGCAAGGCGCGCGCGTCGCTGAACGCGCCCGGCTCGCTCAACAAACAATTCCACGCCTCTGGCTGAGGTTTCACGCTACCAACAGGGAGACACCCAAAATGAAGAAACTGCTGACCGCTGCTGTTGCGAGTGTCGCGCTTGCGACCCCGGCCCTGGCCGATGATCCGACCAAGATCGGGTTCATCTATATCGGCCCGGTGGGTGATTTCGGCTGGACCGCAGGCCATGACCGCGCGCGTCAGGAATTGCAGGACCATTTCGGGGATGCGGTTGAAACCAGCATCGTCGAGAATGTCGATTACGGCGCCGATGCCGAACGTGTCATGACGCAGATGGCGCTGTCGGGCACGGACATGATCTTTGCCGCGTCCTTTGGCTACGGCCCCGATGTCAACTCGGTCGCCGGCCGCTTCCCCGATGTCGCCTTTCAGCACGCCACCGGCTACATTCAGGAACATCCGAATGTGTCGCTCTATGATGCGCGCTTTTATGAAGGGCGCGCCGTGCTGGGCCATATCGGCGGTAAGATGACCGAGACGAACACCATCGGCTATATCGCGTCCTTCCCGATCCCGGCGGTGGTGTCGGGCATCAACTCGGCCTATCTGCACGCCAAGGCCGTGAACCCGGATGTCGAGTTCCGCATCATCTGGACCTATAGCTGGTTCGACCCTTCGCTTGAGGCCGATGCCGCCGAGACCCTGATCGAACAGGGTGCGGATGTCATCATGCAGCACACCGATTCAACGGCGGCTGTGCGTGTGGCCGAGGATGCGGGCGTGATGGCCTTTGGCCAGGCCAGCGACATGGTCGATTTCGGCCCCACAGCGCATCTGAGCGCGATCGTGGACCGTTGGGCGCCCTATTACATCAGCCGTGTCGAGGCGTTCAAGGAAGGTGAATGGGAAGCACAGAATTCCTGGCTGGGGCTGGGCGACGGGATCATCGAGATGGCACCCTGGAACGACCGCATCCCGGCAGAGCTGCAGGAAGAGGCCGATGAACTGATCGCGGCCATTTCCTCGGGCGAGTATCACCCCTTCACCGGCCCCATCAACCGTCAGGACGGCACGCCCTGGCTGGCGGATGGCGAAGTGGCCGAGGATGGCGCGCTTGCCACGATGGATTTCTATGTCGAGGGGATCACCGCAGAATTCCCGAACTGATCGGGGCACACCCTGATCCGAAAACCCCCGGCCCGGTGCCGGGGGTTTTTTCATGGCCTCCTCAGGCCCCTGGCAGCGTGCGGGCCGGGTCGCGCAGCGGAAGCGTGTGGGCCAGCGCGACAAGCTGCGCCTGACGGTGGGTCTTGGTCTTGGCAAAGACATTGCGCAGATGGAAGGCGATGGTGGTCTGCGCCACGCCCAGCCGCTCGCTGATCTCTTCGGGGCGCAGGCCGCGCGCCAGATTGCGGACGACCCGCGCCTCGGTCGGGGTCAGGCCGAACAGCTCGCGCAGCGCGGCCATCGACAACAGCCCGCGTGTCGAGGAATCGCTCAGGAAAACGATGACCACACAGGGGTCATCCGTGGCCGGGTCGGGCGGGCAGCCATGGATCTGCGCCATCTGGTTGGTGCTGTCATCCAGCATCAGCGACAGGCTGTCTTCATGCCCGGCCTCGGCCCGCGTGCCGATGCGGCGCACAGGCTCTGCCAGCCGGTCGGCAATCCGGTCGGCGGCACTGCCCATCACGGCCCGCGCCGAGGCATTGGCCTGCGTCATTTGCCCGTTCGGGGTAAAGACCAACAACCCGACCGACAGCGATTCGAACAGGTGGCGCCCCAGAACCGCGCTTTGCCGCAGGGCGGCGCGGGCCTCGCAGCTCTGGCGCAGCCGCGCTTCTATCGTCGAGATCAGAAGATCGTAATTGATCGGCTTGGTCAGGTAATCATCCGCGCCCAGCCGTTTTCCCTGAACAACCGCCTCGGTCATCGACAGGGCCGACAGGAACACCAGCGGCACATGGGCCAGATGCGGGTGATCGCGGCGCAGACGGG
>PWWF01000339.1 GCA_003561595.1 Paracoccaceae bacterium
CGACGCGGCGTTCCCAGTCGCGGCCGCGCTGGCTGTAATTAGAGATGATCCAGTCATCCGGGTCGAAATCCGGGCTCTGGACGGACTCGTCAAGCAACCGACCCGCGACATAGATCCCGTCGTCATGATCCATCAGCCCATCCGGGTCCGTGACAAGCGAGAGCACTGGCAGGCCATCGCGGACCTTGTCCGCACCGATGAAATAGGACGCGGTGGCCGTGTCGCTGCATGGGGTTCGAGCACGAATGACAGTCGCCTGTTCAAGCACCCTATCGGAGAGGTCGGGCATCTGGAAATCCTCTGCCCGCGCGGGATCATCGAAAAACGGGGTGCGGCCCACGGATGTCGTGTGGATATCGGCAAGCCTGTGCGCTGTGCCTGTGCGGTCGGTAATCTCGATAGGGCCCTGGTAGCGCGATGTTGCGCCTGATGTGTCCGTCACATCCGGAACCGACCCGTCGAGGGTGTAGAATATGGGCGCGTCATGAAGGGCGCTGATCGTCAGATGGAAGGGCGCGTCGTGGAACCCGCTGCGCATGGAAAAGCGCGGGGGCGGAACGCTGGCCGCGCCTTCGGGGCAGGCAAGCCGAGGTTCCGCCGCATTGTCTGCGCTGGCGATAGAGGGCGCGACCAGCAGCGTCGCAACCAGCAGCGCAAGCCTGGCAGCGGGTGAACACCGCCGCGACAAAGCTGCTTTCGGAAATCCGGTTTTTGCGACCGCGTCAGACATGGCCGTGCATACCGTGGAGATCAGCGGCAGGGGTTCCACTTAGTCGCCGCAGCGCCGGTAGCCATGGATTGCAGCGAACCCCGCGCGTCATCGCCAATGCAATTGCATATTTGCTAAGCTGGTCAGGGCGTCGGGCAATCTGCCTGAGATGTCTGTCCAGGTCTGTGCTCATCCGCGACGACTTGCTTTCGACGATTGCCAGATCGGGATTGAGGGCAATCCGCTGATCCGCCGCGCCTTGGGTGCTGTCACCACCTTGCGCAACCGCAAAATCAAGATCGATGGTCAGTCGGTCGCCATCCGGTCCGACAAGACAGATGCGCCGGTAGAATGTCTGTGCTGACGCCAACAGGTCTGGTGGCGCGGCACAGGCGAATTGCGTTTGCAAGTTGTCCTGCAGCCAGCCGAGTTCCGCACGGTCCAGCACCATCCCGCGGGCGCCATAGGCGCGGGCGCGGCGCAGTTTCTCGGTTTTGCCACGACTGCCCTTGAGCTTGATCTCGAGCACATGGGCCCCGGTGCTGTAGCGGCGCGTCCTGATCTTGAAACGCCGCCGCCGCCCCTGCAGATGATCGTGATAAAGCTGCAGGCATGGCGTGTCGAAATAGGCGGACTGATACTGCACGATCCTGTGGTGTTCGACCTCCAGCACCCGCCATGACTGCCCCCCTGCCCGGGATGCGTGCAATCCCTCCACAAACCTGCCCAATGCGCTGACCGGGACCACGAATTTGCGGTCGAACCTGCCTGTCGGAAGGGCGCTGCACTCTTCCAGGCTTGCGCTGTGCAGATCGGCGATACATGCGTGAAGCATGTCGCATTCGGCGACTCCGATGCCGGGGCTCGCCACGTTCATGTCGGCTCCCTGTGCGGCTGCGCCGGGCGCTCTGTCCCATCGGCATATGCGTCGGGGTCTGGCGGATTCGCTGTGTAGCGCACATCCAGACGCATCGTTTCGGTCACATGATCCACTTCGATGATCGACAGATGCCGGACCGTCCCGCCCAGCCGTTGGCCGACCAGATCGCTGAGCTGCGTGCGATCCAGCACAATCTTTTCAAGAATGAGCCGGCAGCGCTGATGGCGTGCGGGCGACAGCAGCGCAAAGTGATCCGCGACAAACATCGCCGCCAGAAGCACCCCGGACAGCAGGAGTTTCATCTCGAATGACGGGCCGGGCAATCCGTTGACCAGACCCAGCACCAAGGCCACCATCGTATAGCCGATCTCTATCCAGGTCGCCTCATCCGAGCGCAGGCGGACGATGGACAGGATCGCAAACAGGGCAAAGCCGACCCCGATGGTGAATTCGGACGAGGCCGTCAGGACGGATGCGACCACGAACAGGCTGAAATTGATCGCGATGAAGCCCACAGCGTAGTCACGGCGATGGTATCTTGCGAAATACAAGCCAAACGCCAGAATGCTGATGGCGACCAGATTCAGCGCAATGTCTCTGGCAAGAAACAGCAGGTCAGGCGGCATGGGCATCTGTCACATGACCGTCCCGAACAGGCGGGCGCCGAGCTGCCGAAGCTGATCTGCTGCAGGTCTCTATCATCCTGAATGGTTTGCGTGATATCAGGTGTCAGTCAACCCTTTGTAAGAAGGGGAACGGTCTGCGGCACGTCTTGCGGCACTCTACCTTCGCAAAATTTCCTGTCATGGGCACTTGCCGGGCCGTTGAACGCTTGCGCACAAGAAAGCAGTGTCTGCCCGGCTGGTTCGGCAACTCAACTCGTGGCAAGCCGCGCGACGACAAGAATGGCCAGACCGAACCCGCCAAGACCAAAGGCAAGCATCAGCCCGTCGCGCACCAGCAGCGCCGAGGCCAGTATGCTGACGACCAGCGCAAGGATCGTCGCGGAGAACGGCACCAACTCCAGAAACGGCATCGACATCCCGCAAAGCATGCAAAGCGCCAGTGCGATCTGGCGAAAGGGAAAGGCCACCACCCATGCCGCCCGTGCGGCCATCTTGCGGTCGATGAACGCGGCAGGCCGGGCAAGCCGGTCAAGCGCCCGGCCCAGACGCTCTGCGGGTATCTGTCGGCGCAGCACAAAGCCGGGCAGCCAGATCGCGGACCGACCCAGCAGGATCTGCAAGGCGACCAGTGCAATCGTCAGGCCACCCAGCGATGACATGCCGGGGATACCGCTCAGCGGTGTGATCAGGATGAGTGCAGGCAGCAACAGGAAAATCATCTGCGCCGAGGCATCCATCGCACGCACCACAGACCCCACCGAGACAGCGGGTTCCGTGATGGCGGCGCGCACGCGATCCAGAATGTCCTGCACGGGGCGCGACTGTATCACGATGTCGCTGTATGGATCAGGACGGCGCGATTCATACTCGTGAGTTAGTCCCAATCATCATTCTCTGCGTTGGTTTCTCTTACGTCATATTGACCGTGGGGCATGAATGTCCATGCGCGCAGTGCCATAATCCTGCGCTGCGCGTCTCAAGCATGGCCCGTTGGGGCCGCCTCGGTCGTGCCTGTTCTGTCTGTTCCCGCTGGCGTAAGATCTGCGATTGGTGGACAGGCGACGCTGGGGGACGATGATGGCGACACGGTTCTGGGGTGATGCGGCGCTGTTTGTCGGGCGCGCCCTGATTGCAGTGCTGTTTCTGGGGGGTGCGGCGCAGAAAGTCCTCTCGCCCGCCGATGCCCAGTCCCTGCTTGCCGCCCACAGCCTGCCGGTCGCGCTGATCTGGCCCGCAATGGCGTTCAACCACGCGGCGGGGTTGCTGCTGGTGCTTGGCGTTTACATCCGCCCGCTCGCGCTGGTGCTTGCGCTTTACTGTGCGGTGACCAGCTTCTTTCACCTGATCCCGGATGACCCGTGGCAAATGTCGATCTTCGTCAAGAACTGGTCGATTGCCGGGGGCTGCCTGATCCTTGCCGTGGCCGGGTCAGGGGGCTGGTCACTACGCCCGGATACGCAGATGTCTGCCCTGCGGCGCTAGGCATCCCCCGCACCGACAGGGGTTGCTACATCCGCCCCAGCCGATCTTCGTCATCGACCACGTCAAGGGCACAGCCCCGGCCCGTCCAGCGCCAAAGAACGATATTCAGGCTGCGGGCACCCGCCCCTTTCGCGAAACTGCGTGTCAGCAGACCCGCGAAACCATCGGCAATCAGCGCCTGCGCGAAGCCTTGTGTCGCGGCCATCCCTCCCCCAAGCATTGTCGCGCGCCAGCCGGGGTCGGCCAGTATCGCGGGTGAGAGCGCATAGCAGTCAAGTGCGGCCGCGTCGCGCGTGTCGAAAACCGGGCCGATATCGGCCCTGTAGGACACCAGAACCGTGGGCTGCAGGCTGCCGACCTGATTGGCCTCTCGCAGGGCTGTGGCCGGGTCGAGCGCGGTGTAGAGAGCGGGCACCCCCTTGGGGTTGAACCGCCCACCATAAAGGGCCGCGCCGCGCCCGGACAGGGGTTCGCGGGCATAGACCGGGTTCAGGGCGCGGTATAGCGGCCCTGCATAGCGCCCGTCGGTCAACACCATCAGGCAAAGACGCCCGCATCAACCGCGTCGATATATTCCAGCACCTGCTGCGCCTTGCCGTCCTGCACAAGCTGCATCGCCGTGCGCCCGTCAAAGCCGGGCAACGGCTCTGACCGGTACCAGGCGTAGGCCATGAGTTCGGACCCGAATCGCGGTTCGACCTTGTTCAGAATCTCGACCAACTCGCGCAGGCGGCGTTGCGTCTTGTCTGACCTGATCCGCGTCCGGCGCTGCAACGCATCCTTGCTCAGCCCGACACTCATCGCGACCTCTTCAGCAGAGGTGCGCAGAACGGCAGCAATCTTGCGCGGCTCGAATAGTCCGCCTTCGGCGAAATTCGTGATATGCATGGCAGCGCTCTATCCAGCAATTATGGCAGTATATAGCGTTATTTTCGCCGACATTCAAGATCTGGTGCGCCGGGTCTCTGGCGCCGTGGTATCTGTGCTGCCAGCGCAAAGCCGGCAACTGCTGATCCTTGGGGCAAAGCTCCGGAACAACATGAACGACAAAAAGTTGATCTTTATCAATTGGATATATTTGCATGCCGAGAGTATCGAGCGCGGCAATCAGACGCCATTGCCGGGAATTTCATGAAAGGGCTTGCGGGGTTCCATGGTCAGAAACGGGTAACCCAGCACGCAGAGCGTTACCTCTGTCTGAACGCGCGCAGGCTGCTCAGCCAGCCTTTCTTCAATGGATGTGAAATCCTCGCCAGGCCATAACCGCGAGATGACCATGATGGCGCCATCCTTCCCCCGTGACACGATGCCCGACATAGATTGTCTGTTATGATCGGACATTCGAACCCGCAGGGGCAGTATCCGACTGTCCGCATTCAATATCGTGTTCAAGGTATTGCATCGAGACCTGGAGCACTTGGCCCTGCGGTCACCGCGCCAGTACGATATCCTCGTGGATATTCAGCCCCTCGACCACAGACCGGACCAGATATTCGGCCACGTCGCTGCGCGAAATAAGACCGTTGCGCCAATCGGCAGGCTGACCCAGCACCCTGTACCTGCCTGTGCGCGGGCCTTTTGTCAGGATGACCGGACGTGCGATCGTCCAGTCGAGTGTGCTGTTCATGATCAGCTCTTCCTGTCGGGACTTGTCCGCATAGACGCGGCCCAGGATCAGCCCATGCCCGAGCTTTTCCACGCTGCTCATCGCCGCACGGCTGCGACCGGCGCCGAATCCCGTCACTGCGACAAGGCGCGTAACCCCAGCCGTTGCCATCACATCAACAAGGACTTCCGTGCTTTGTGAAAAGAGCGACTCCTGCTCCCACAGCATCGCTGGCCGTTCCTTGATGCCAAGTGCGTATATCACGGCGCGTGCGCCTTGCACTGCACGCGCCAGATCATCGGGGTCTCTCGCATCACCTGCGACCGGCTCCAGCCCATCGCGCTTGGCCATCTTTTCGGCACTGCGGGCAAATCCACGCACGGACAGGCCCTGCCGGAGCGCCTCTTCCACTGCACAAGCACCGATCCCGGACGTGGCGCCCAGAACCACGATCGGCGCGTCTGTTTTCGTATGCGGGGTGTTGATCTCATGTGACATGACGTTTCCTCATGACAGAGCTGCGAGGGGATGTTTCTGCGACATGACCTAGCGCACTTCACCGACAAGTCGCGGCGGCAATCCGGGCGCGGCAAAAGCTGTTCCAGCCAATGCGCGTGCCGTGTTTACGACAACGTGACAAACCGGGTCAGGACCCATCCGCTCAGACCGATATGCAGCAGCGTGATCAGGACGGACGCGCCGTGCAGCCATTTGAACCGGGTCTTCGCGCCGGTATCTGTTGCGGTGTTGATGGCAGGCATAAGCAGTTGGCGCGTCGGGATCGTGGAGACCGCGATGAACGCCAGCAGCGCCGCACTGAACGGGTCGGCTTGCCAGACCAGCCCCGCAGCGATAATCGCGGTGACGATCACGAACAGATAGAAATGCGGGAACGCGCGACGAATGGTCGGCCCCGCCACATCCGCAGGCAAGGCCGCGAACAGGAATGCAGCGAAGCCGAAAGAATACAGAACCATGCCGCCGAACAGAAGTGCCGTCGCCAGAAGGGCAAGTATGGTCATGGGGATACCTTCGGTTTGCGGGCCGTGCCCATATACAGGATCGCAGTAAGCGGGAGCGGCCCGAATGTCAGGTCCAGCCGACGGTTCACGCCGCGCGGGCCCAGCCCGGTAAAACGACCCGGCTCCAGCCCGGCCTTGTCCATCGCGGCGCGTAATTCGGCCGGTTTTATGAACATGGACGGGTCATGCGTGCCTTTGGGCAGCAGCCGCAGGATGTCCTCTGCCACCGTGATGGTGGCAAGGCGCGCCAGCATGTTGCGGTTGATCGTATCGAACAGGAACACCCCATCAGGACGCAGGCAGCGCGTCACTTCCGCCAGCACCTGCGCCAGGTCCTGGACATGTTCCAGCACGTCAACACAGACAACCGCATCGAAGCGCGCATCCTCATACGGCAAGTCCTCACCGACGCCGACATCGTAGCGGATGCTGCGCCCCGCCTGTTCCGCATGGCTGCGCGCCGCAGCAATCGCATTCGCCGCGGGATCAATGCCCGTCACGGCTGCACCGCGATCATCGAGCGCTTCGGCCATGAACCCCCCGGCACAGCCCAGATCGAGAACGTCACGCCCGGTCCAGTCGATCTGCCGATCCATCCATGCCAGCCGACCCGGCACAAGGTTCTTAAGCGTCCGCACCCAGCGGATTTCATCCGACCACCAGTCATCGGCCACCTTGTCATAGATCGTCAGATCGTTGCGCATCTGGTTTCCTTCGGTTCAGGTTCGGGACGACATAGGGCACGGCGGCACGGTAGCGGGTGAAGCGGTCGCCATATCGCGCGGCAAAGCGGCGTTCCTTCAGGCGCGGGGCCAGCAGGCAATAGGCCGTGTAGCTCGCGGCCAGAACCAACTGATCCGGGGTCCAGACCGGCACTGTCCAGAGTGTCAGCGCAAAAGCCACATAGATCGGTTGCCGAATAATGCCAAACAGCCCGCGCGTCGGCATATCGGGAAAGCGGGGCCTGATGCGTGCCATCAGCGACATCCAGCCCAATGCGCCTGATTGCACCTCTGCCCCCGCGTCGAAGCTGGCTTTCAGCAGCAACAGCCATGCCGTGGCATAGGCTGTGCAGATCACCCAGAACAGAGCGCCCTCGGCCTGCCACCAGATGATGCCGGATGGTGTCCAGAATGCGAACAGCGCCAGCAACTGGAGTGACGCAATCAGCGCATAGGTCGTTGTGGACAATGTTGCCCCATGCGGGCCGGGGACAAGCCGGGTCAGCAGCCTCCCACCCGGTCGTGTCAGGAGGAGAGAGTGCAGCAGCGGAAACTGCAGGATCAGCAGAGCATTGGCCAGCCACGCCCAGGGCTGCGGCACACGCCCCAGACTTTCGCTCATCCCGAAGAACATCGCGACAATCATCGCCAGAACGCCGGCGGCGAAGGCCAGATGCGTCACGATGCCGAATGTCAGCGCCAGCGCGATGCGACCCGATCCAGGCGGCGGACGCATCGCGGCAAGCATCAGGTTCAGCAAGCCTGCAATGCGTGGGTCAGTCCACATGGGCGCCCTGAAGAATGTCATCGGCCATTGCGCGGCCGCTGTGCCATGCGTCCTCGGCGCGCGACCCAAGGCACCAGTCGCCACCCGCATAAAATGTGCGGTCATCATTGTGCAGAAACGGCTGCCCCAGCGGCGCGCTGGTCTGCGCATAGCGCCAGCGATGGGCGCGGACATAGGTCGCACGCGCGGGGTCCACATCCAGCACCTCTGCCAATAATGACAGCATGCGCGCGGCGATTTCAGAAGGGCTGTCTTCAAGATATGCATTGGAAAATGCCGGGCTTGCTTGCGCAACCCATGTGACCGCTGCTTGCGCGCGGCCCGGCTTGTCGCTGTCCTGCGCGATCCATGCCAGCGGGTGGGATGGGTCCCGCCGGGTCACGAACGGACGCGGGCTGTTGATCGGAAAGGCGGCCATCAGGGTCAGGCATGGGCCCATCACAACGCGGCCCAGGTCTGCGGCAAAGGGGTGCGCAGGACCAAGCAGGCGCGTGACCTGCGGTGC
>PWWF01000320.1 GCA_003561595.1 Paracoccaceae bacterium
CATCGCGGCGGGCACGCCCTATATCGCGCTGCAACTGCAATCCATCGCCGAATCCTTTACCGTGTTCGTAAGCGACCCCGATACGCTGGGCCTGAGCACGAACCGCACGCTGATCGCCTTCTGGGTGGCGGCGGGGCTCGCGTTTTTCACCATCATCTTCGGCACCCGCACGCTTGATGCGAATGAACAGCACCACGGCGTCGTCACCGCCATCGCGGTCGAGGCTGTGGTCAAGCTGGTAGCGCTATTGGCCGTGGGGGTGTTCGTGGTGTGGGTCGTGGCCGCAGGGCCTGCCGATATCCTGACCCGGATCGACGCCCAGGCGCTGCCCGAATGGCAGATCCAGCCGGGGCGCTGGACCGGGCTGATCCTCTTGTCGGCCATCGCGATCATCTGCCTGCCGCGCATGTTTCAGGTCGCGGTGGTCGAAAACACCGAAGACCGCCATCTGGCGACCGCAAGCTGGGCCTTTCCGCTGTATCTGTTCCTGATCAGCCTGTTCGTGCTGCCCATCGCCGCCCTCGGGATGGAGATGATGCCCGAGGGCAGCAACCCCGACATGTTCGTGCTGACCCTGCCGCTGCATCTGGGGCAGGACGGGCTGGCGCTCCTGTCCTTTCTGGGGGGCTTCTCGGCAGCGACCTCCATGGTGATCGTGGCAGCCCTTGCGCTGGCCACGATGGTATCGAACCACATCGTCGTGCCGCTATGGTTGCGCGCGCGCGCAGCCACCCGGCGCGACACGGGCGACATGCGCGCGCTCGTCTTGAATGTGCGGCGGTTGTCGATCTCGGTCATTCTGGGGCTGGGCTATGTCTATTATGTCATCTCGGGCGGGTCGGGGGCGCTGGCGGCCATCGGGCTGATCGCCTTTGTGGGCGTGGCGCAATGCATGCCTGCGCTGATCGGGGCGCTGTACTGGCGCGGGGCCAGCCGCAACGGGGCGGGGCTGGGGCTGATCGTGGGATCGCTGATCTGGGTGTATACGCTGTTCCTGCCCAGTTTCGGCCCGGATGTGCTGCTCTCCGCTCAGGTCATGTCGGATGGGCCCTTCGGCCTGTCCTGGCTGCGGCCCTATGGGCTGTTCGGCCTGACTGCGCTCGACCCGCTGCTGCATGCGCTGTTCTGGTCGCTGATGTTCAATGCGCTGGCCTTTTGCGTAGGCTCCATGGTCAGCTTTCCCAGCCCGATCGAACGCGTGCAGGCCGCGCTGTTCGTCAATATCTATGACCGCGCCGGGCCTGCGCGCAGCTGGACCCGCCCCATGGTCGAGGCCGAGGACCTGCTGCCAATGGCGCAGCGCATCTTCGGCCCGACCGAGGCGCAGAGCTTTTTCCGCATGCAGGCGGTCGCTCAGGGCAAACAGGGTTATCTGCCCGACATCACCCCCGAATTCCTGGAAGCGCTGGAACTGAAGCTTGCAGGCTCTGTCGGTGCGGCCACGGCCCATGCGATGCTGGCGCAATCGGTGGGCACGGCGGCCGTCTCGGTCGAGGATCTGATGGCAGTGGCCTCCGAGACAGCGCAGATCATGGAATATTCCGCCCAGCTGGAGGCGAAATCCGAGGAACTCAGCCGTACCGCCCGCAAGCTGCGCGAGGCCAATGAAAAGCTGCAAACCCTGTCAGTGCAGAAGGACGCGTTCCTCAGCCAGATCAGCCATGAATTGCGCACGCCCATGACCTCGATCCGCGCGTTTTCCGAAATTCTGATGGAATCTGCGGATATGTCTGACGACGAACGCACGCATTTCGCGCAGATCATCCATGATGAATCGATCCGCCTGACCCGGCTGCTCGATGACCTGCTGGATCTGAGCGTGCTGGAACACGGGCAGGTGCAGCTCAAGATCGGGACGGCCAATCTGCGCGAGTTGATCGACCAGTCGATCACGGCATCGAACTCGGTCAAGGCCGAGCGACATTTCGACCTGTTCCGCAGCCGCGACGCCGAGGATATCGAGATTGTCACCGATGCCGGGCGCCTGTCGCAGGTCTTCATCAATGTGCTGTCGAATGCGCGGAAATACTGTGATGCGGACAATCCCAGCATGACCATCCGCGTGCAGCGGCGCGGCCCGATGATCGAGGTTGATTTCATCGATAACGGCTCTGGCATCCCGCGCGATCAGGATGCGCTGATCTTCGAGAAATTCTCGCGCCTGACGGATTCGCTGCAGGCGGGCGGCGCGGGGCTGGGCCTCGCGATCTGCCGCGAGATCATGCACAATCTGGGCGGCGAGATCAGCTATGTGCCGGGGCAGGGGGGCGCGGCCTTTCGCGTCAGCTTTCCGCAGGTGCTGAACGCCCGCGCGCCCGCCGATGCGCAGGCCAGGGCGGCAGAATAGCCCGATCTGCCTGCGCCTTGGGCAGCAATGTTGCGAAAAAAGGCAGGTTTT
The DNA here is from genome assembly GCA_003561595.1 of Paracoccaceae bacterium. Lineage (GTDB taxonomy): Bacteria > Pseudomonadota > Alphaproteobacteria > Rhodobacterales > Rhodobacteraceae > Roseinatronobacter. The sequence continues at coordinate 2,399 of PWWF01000320.1, forward strand.
GAAAATTTTACTAATTGATAAAAATTCTGACCCGTGTTTTCCTGTGGCAACTTGAGCCAGCAGAAAACCAGAGGCCAGCCCATGTCCAACAGCCCCACCACCCCCGGCATTCAGCCCGGCCGCCTGTCGCCCGACGCATATGCTGCGCATTTCGACGACCTGTATCCGGCCTATGACCCGCATGAGGCGATGGTGGCTGCGGATCGCTGCTATTTCTGCCATGACGCGCCCTGCATCACGGCCTGCCCCACGGAAATCGACATCCCGCTGTTCATCCGCCAGATTCAGGCGGGCCAGCCCGAGGCAGCCGGCAAGACGATCCTGGATCAGAATATCTTTGGCGGCACCTGCGCCCGCGTCTGCCCGACCGAGACATTGTGCGAAGGGGCCTGCGTGCGCGAAATGGCCGAGGGCAAGCCGGTCGAGATTGGCCGCCTGCAACGCTATGCGACCGACAGCCTGATGGAGCGGCAGGGCCACCCCTACACGCGCGCGGCCAGCACCGGAAAGCATGTGGCCGTTGTGGGGGCCGGCCCGGCGGGTCTGGCCTGCGCGCACCGGCTGGCCATGCATGGGCATGACGTGACCGTTTACGAGGCGCAGGGCAAGCCCGGCGGGCTGAATGAATATGGCATCGCCGCCTACAAGATGGCCGAGGACTTCGCTGCGCGAGAGGTCGAATGGCTGCTGGGCATTGGCGGCATCACGATCCGGACGGGGCAGGCGCTGGGCCGCGATTTCAGTCTGGATGCGCTGCGCGCCGAACATGACGCCGTGTTTCTGGGCACCGGTCTGGGCGATGTGAACCAGCTTGGCATTCCGGGTGAGGACCTGGAGGGTGTGCGCGATGCGGTCGATTTCATCGCCGCGCTGCGCCAGACCGATGACCTCTCGCGCCTGCCGGTGGGGCGCGATGTTGTGGTGATCGGGGGCGGCATGACGGCGGTGGATGCCGCCGTGCAATCCAAGCTGCTGGGGGCCGAACGCGTGTCGATGGTGTACCGGCGCGACCGCGCAGCGATGAGCGCGTCAGAGCACGAGATCGACCATGCTGCGACCGAAGGGGTGACGATCATCACGGGCGCAACCCCTGTCGCGATCCACGGTGAGGGCGCGGTGGCGGAGATCGAATTCGCCTATACCGGCGGGGATGAGACATTTCGGCTGAAGGCCGATCAGGTCTTCAAGGCGATCGGGCAAAAGCTGGTGCCGTTGGACGGGCTGGCGCTAGAGGGGCGCAAATTCGCGGGCACCCCGCTGGCAGGTGTCTGGGCCGGGGGCGACTGCACTGGCGGCGGCGAGGATCTGACCGTGACGGCCGTGGCGCAGGGGCGCGATGCGGCCGAGGCAATTCACGCCAATCTGACGGGAAACGGCATCTGACGGGAATGGTGGGTTGCACCCACCCTACGGGAGACACGCAACATGGCAGACTTGAGCACGAATTTCGTCGGGATCAAATCCCCCAACCCGTATTGGCTGGCCTCGGCCCCGCCCACGGACAAGGAATACAATGTCGTGCGCGCCTTCAAGGCGGGCTGGGGCGGTGTGGTGTGGAAGACGCTCGGCGCCGAAGGGCCGCCCATCGTCAATGTCAACGGGCCGCGCTATGGCGCGGTCTGGGGCGCGGATCGGCGGTTGTTGGGGTTGAACAATATCGAGCTGATCACCGATCGGCCCCTGGAGGTGAACCTGCGCGAGATCAAGCAGGTCAAGCGCGACTGGCCCGACCGGGCGATGGTCGTCAGCCTGATGGTGCCTTGCGACGAGGAGTCCTGGAAGGCGATCCTGAAACATGTCGAGGATACCGGGGCCGACGGGGTCGAGCTGAATTTCGGCTGTCCGCATGGCATGTCCGAGCGCGGCATGGGCGCTGCCGTGGGGCAGGTGCCCGAATATATCGAGATGGTCACGCGCTGGGTCAAGAAACACTCGCGCATGCCCTGCATCGTCAAGCTGACGCCCAATATCACCGATATCCGCAAACCCGCCGAGGCCGCGAAGCGCGGGGGCGCGGATGCGGTCAGCCTGATCAACACGATCAATTCGATCACCTCGGTCAATCTGGATGAGTTCAGCCCCGAGCCGATGATCGACGGCAAGGGCGCGCATGGGGGCTATTGTGGCCCTGCGGTGAAACCCATCGCGCTGAACATGGTGGCCGAGATCGCGCGCGACCCGGCCACGGCGGGCCTGCCGATCAGCGGCATCGGCGGCGTGAGCACATGGCGCGATGCTGCCGAGTTTCTGGCGCTGGGCGCGGGCAGCGTGCAGGTCTGCACCGCCGCCATGACCTATGGCTTCGGGATCATCAAGGAGCTGAATGCCGGTCTGTCGCAATATCTGGACGACAAGGGCATGACGCTGGACGAGTTGCAGGGCCGCGCGGTGCCCAATGTCACCGACTGGCAGTATCTGAACCTGAACTATGTGACCAAGGCGCGGATCGATCAGGACCTGTGCATCCAGTGCGGGCGCTGCTTTGCCGCCTGCGAGGATACCAGCCATCAGGCGATTTCCATGTCCCCCGACCGCAAGTTCGAGGTCATCGATGCCGAATGCGTGGCCTGCAACCTGTGCGTCAATGTCTGCCCCGTGCAGGACTGCATCACCATGGAAGAATTGCCCCTGGGCGCAGTTGATGAGCGGACGGGCGAGACAGTGCGCGAATACGCCAACTGGACCTCGCACCCCAATAACCCCATGGCCAAGGCTGCCGAGTGATCAGGGCGCCAGCATCCGGGCGTAGACATGGTCCAGAAAGGCGTCCGCGCCGGTAAAGGGATCTTGCTCTGCGCCCCGGATCATGCCGATCTGGGCGGCGAAATCGGCGTAATGCTGCGTCAGTGCCCAGACCGAAAAGATCAGGTGATAGGGATCAACAGGCGCGATGCGCCCGGCCTGCGCCCATCCTGCGATCACCTGCGCCTTTTCATCGACAAGCACGCGTAATTCGGTCGAGATGAACCCCTCGATTCGCGGCGCCCCTTGCGGGATTTCATTGGCGAACAGGCGGCTTTCGCGCGGGTATTGCTGTGACATCTGCAGCTTGCGCCGCATATAGGCCAGGATCTCGGTCTGCGGATCGCCCATCGGGTCGATCATGCGCAACGGGTCCAGCCAGGTATCGAGCAGCCGGGTCAGCAGCAGCCGGTGGATCGCATCCTTGCTGTCAAAGTAATACAGCAGATTGGGCTTGGACAATCCCGCAGCCTCGGCGATCTGGTCCAGCGTCGCGCCGCGAAACCCATGGGCCGAAAACACCTCGAGCGCGGCATCGAGGATGCGCTTGCGATTCGTTCTCTGGATACGGGTGGTCATGGGCTTTGCTGCTCTTGTCACGCGACTGCCGCCCATATCGACACAAGCCGCGCCGGGGTGCAAGCGGCAGCGCGCGCTCTTGCAGTTGTGACCCGGCCCATGCTGTGCGCCCACATTGGCCGCGCCAGACTGGGCGGGAGCGAACAGAACAGGACAGCCGGATAACTCATCAGACCCGCCCCCAGTTTCCCTACATGTCGCGCCGCGCGCTGGTCGCAGGCAGCGCGGCCCTGGCCGCCAGCACGCTCGCGCCACCTGCGCGGGCCACGGCGCCGGATTGGGATACGGTCGCCGACAGGGCGAACGGGCTGGAGCAACTGCATGGCATTGTCATCGCGCATGCGGGCGAGACAGTGCTGGCCGAGGCATTTCGCGGCCCGGCGCTGGACCGGCCCGTCAATGTGAAATCCGTGTCCAAGACCATCGTCGCCTCGGTCACGGGGGGCGGCGATTGACCGGGGCGCAGTGCCCGCCATAACGGCCACGCCGGGCGAGGTCGCGCCCGATCTGATCCCCGAGGGCGCCGATTCGCGCGTCTCCGCGCTGACGCTGGAGCATCTGGTCACCATGCAGGCCGGGCTGGAGCGGACATCAGGTGCGAATTACGGCGGCTGGGTGTCCAGCCGCAACTGGGTCGCCAATGCGCTGGCCCGCCCCTTTGTCGCGGAACCGGGGCAGGGGATGCTGTATTCGACGGGCAGCTATCATATCCTGGGCGCCGCCCTCAGCCGCGCGACCGGCGACAGCCTGCTGTCGCTCACGCGCGCGTGGCTGGGCCGCCCGCTGGGCATGGATGTGCCGGGCTGGACGCGCGATCCGCAGGGGTTCTATCTGGGCGGCAATGAAATGGCCTTTGCACCGCTCGACCTGATCCGCTTTGCCGAAATGACGCGGCTGGGCGGGGCATGGAATGGCGAGGATGTGCTGAGCGCGGACTGGATGCGCGCGGCCCGCACCCCGCGCACGCGCTCGCAGTTTTCCGGCCTGTCCTATGGCTATGGCTGGTTTCTGGGCCGTGCCGACGGGGTCGATTACATGATGGCGCGCGGCGATGGTGGGCAGGTGATCTGCGTGGCCCCCGACCGCAGGGTCAGCGTTGTCATCACATCGGACCCGACGCGGCCCGCACGCTCGGACGGGCATTTCGGTGATCTGTGTCGCCTGATCGACAAGAGCATTCTGCCTGCTGCGCGGGCAATCTGAGGCCGACGCTGCCCAATTTCGCGCCATTTTCGGCGTTGTGTGCCGAAAACCCTGTTGACCGGTCTGGACAGGCGTGTAGCCTCACGTTTGACCAGATGGTCAAGACTGCACTGACAGGCGGAGGGCAAGGTGAGCGCGCAGGCACAGAACATGCGGATCGATCAGGAACGGCTGTGGGACAGCCTGATGGAGATGGCGCAGATCGGTCCCGGCATTGCCGGTGGCAACAACCGCCAGACCCTGACCGATGCCGATGGCGAGGGGCGCCACCTGTTCCAGCGCTGGTGCATCGAGGCCGGCGGCACGATGGGCGTGGACGAGATGGGCACCATGTTCGCCCGGTTCGAGGGCACGGACCCCGACGCGCTGCCCGTCTATATCGGCAGCCATCTCGATACCCAGCCCACGGGCGGCAAGTATGATGGCGTTTTGGGCGTTCTGGCGGGGCTGGAGGTCGTGCGCTCCATCCGCGATCTGGGTGTGAAAACGCGCCGACCCATCGTCGTGACCAACTGGACGAATGAGGAAGGCACGCGCTTTGCACCCGCGATGCTGGCCTCCGGCGTGTTTGCGGGCGTCATTGAACGCGACTGGGCCTACGCGCGCGAGGATGCGCAGGGCAAACGCTTCGGCGATGAGCTGGAGCGGATCGGCTGGAAGGGCGATGAGCCTGTGGGCAGCCGCGAGATGCACGCGTTTTTTGAACTCCATATCGAACAGGGCCCGATTCTGGAGGCCGAGGGCCGCGAGATCGGCGTTGTCACCCATGGCCAGGGGCTGCGCTGGATCGAATGCACGGTGACGGGCAAGGGCCAGCACACAGGCTCCACGCCCATGTATATGCGCCGCAATGCAGGCCGGGGGCTGGCGCGGGTGACCGAGCTGGTGCATGAGATCGCGATGCAGTACCAGCCCGATGCCGTGGGCGCGATCGGGCATGTGGATCTCTATCCGAACAGCCGCAACATCATCCCGGAAAAGGTTGTTTTCACGATAGATTTCCGGAGCCACAAGCTGGATGTCCTGCAGGCGATGGAAGCAGAGTTGCTGCGCCGCGCCCCGGGGCTTTGCGCCGATATCGGCGTGAAATTCACCGCCCGCAGCAGCGGCCAGTTCGACCCGCCCGCCTTTGACGAGGTGCTTCTGGGCCGGATCCGCGACGCGGCCGAGCGGATGGGCTATTCGCATATGGATATCGTGTCGGGGGCGGGGCATGATGCCTGCTGGATCAACCGGCTGTGCCCCACGGCGATGATCTTCTGCCCCTGTGTCGATGGCCTGAGCCATAACGAGGCCGAAGAGATCAGCCCCGAATGGGCCGCCGCAGGGACCAATGTATTGATGCAGGCCGTGCTTGAGA
>PWWF01000009.1 GCA_003561595.1 Paracoccaceae bacterium
CCATCATCGAATACAAGCGTGACACTGACCTCTGCCCCGTGGTCAAAGGACTGCTCGATCCCAAGGAACATGATATGGTCGCCCCCACGCTCCAGGGCATGCGCGCCATGGGCGGGGATCAGGAAGTCCTCGACCTCGATCATACGCATCACGCCCTCATCATCCTCGACATGGGTGTGCAACTCGACCCGCGCCGCCGCGTCCGACCGGGCGGCGATCAGGCGGCGATCAGTATCGCCATGGTTCTCGATGGTCATGAAGGCCGCGCCCGATTGCGCCATGCCATGGGCAGAGCGCGCAAAGGGGTCAGTGATCCGGATGCCGTCCGACGCAAGTGCGGGCAGGGCAAACAGGGCGGCAACAGTGGCCGCAAGCAATTGGGTTTTCATCATCTTGTCCTTGTCTGAGATTTGCAAAACTCGTCTCTAGACAAGCGATGGCGGCCCCCGCGACGGGGGCCACAGATACCCGGACCCGGATCGCGCCACGACACCGGATGCGGGCACGTCCCGGGCGCTGAATGTATCGGGGCGCGCCATGGCAGGCGTGGTCGCCAGCAACGCCCCCGCGCCCAGAATGCAATCGGGGCAGGGCAAGGTCTGCTCGACCGGGTTGCCGTTGGCATCCAGCGTGATCTGCACCAGCCCATAGCCTGTGCAGATGACCATGGTCTGCGCGCCCGCGGCCTGATGGCGCGCCAGCGCGTGTGTCAGGCTGCCCAGGCCCAGCACCAGCGCCAGTATCAGCGCAAAGGATATCCGTAACCGTGCGCGCATAGCCTCTGTCTAGCTAAACCGCGCCCTTCGGCACAGCCGAATATGCCGGGATGAGGCGTTTGATCGCAGCGACATGGCCATCCGGCGCGGCCAGAACATCGGCGGACACCTCCTGCACCATCGCGTCCAGCCCGTCATCATCGCAGATACGGTCGATCAGACCCCAGCCCTGCGCCTCTTCCGCGCTGACCTTCAGCCCCGCCATCAGGATCAGTTTCGCCCGTGCAGGCCCGACCAGCGCTACCAGCCGCGCCGGGTCCGATGGTTGCGGCAAAAAGCCCAGCTTCATGACCGGGTAGAACAGCTTGGCCTTGCGCGGTGCGATGCGCAGATCGCAGGCAAGGACCATCCCGCAAGCCCCCCCGGCGACAGTGCCGTTCAGGGCCGCAATGCTCAGCCCGGCGAAGGATGCAATGCGCGCCGACAGCTCTTCCCACAGGGGCGAGGTGGCCAGCCCCTGCCGCGCCGCGTCCAGATCGGCACCGGCGGAAAACACCCGGCCAGTGCCTGTCAGCACCAGCACACGCGCGCCGGCAGTGCGGGCCTCATCAACCCCGTCGATCAGCGCCTGCAACATCGCGCCATCCAGCGCATTCGCCTTTTCCGGCCGATCGAGCGTCAGGGTGCATGTCGCCCCGACCTGCGCCACACGGATCATGCCGACAGGCCAATCCGCTTGCGAATGCCCTCATCGCGCAGCGATACTTCGCGCCCGACCCAGTCCTCCGCATCTGCCGAACACATCCAGACCAGCGCGCGCGCGGGCCAGTCGGGCGGGATATGGGCCGACCAGTCCAGACGGCTCACCGCATTGATGCCGCTGTCGCGAATGGTACGCTGCATATCCGTGGCGACCGTGCCGGGCGACAGGCTCATGACGCGGAGGCCGCGGCCACGCGCCTCTATATCCGCAACGCGCGTCAACATCAGCGCGGCCGATTTCGACGCGCAATAAGCGCCCCAGCCTTCCAGCGGGTTATGCGCCGCGCCCGACCCGATGGTGATGATCGTGCCCCCGCCCTGCTGCGACATCACCGGCAGCGCCGCGCGCATCCCGTGGAACACGCCCTTCAGGTTGATGTCGATCAGCGCGCCGAATTCTTCCGGGTCAGCACTGGACAAGGGCGCGATGGGATCAATCACACCGGCATTGTTGATCAGCACATCCAGCCGCCCGAAACGCTCCAACATACCCGCAACCGCACCCTCGACCGCAGCGAAATCGGCGACATCACATGCAATCGGCAGCGCACCGGTTTCCTGCGCCAGTGTATCCAGCGCGGCGGTCGAGCGCGCGGCAATCCCGACATGCGCCCCGGCCTGCGTGAACGCGCGCGCGGCCTCTGCCCCGATACCACGGCTGGCGCCGGTGATCAGGACAGCCTTGCCTGCAAGTGCAGCGGCATCATCCATGGTGGTTTTCCTTCAGTAATCGCGCTCAAAAAACAGGCCGACGCTGCTGCGCCCCTCGTTATCCACCCGCCCGCGCGCGGTCAGCGACGATGTCAGGTCGATATTGATGGACGCTTCGGTGCTGCCCTGGGGGCTGACCTCGACATCGGTATAGATACGCTCGGTCAGATAGCGCCCCAGCCGGACTGTGGTTTCGCCATCTTCACGCGTACGCACGTCCAGATCATCCAGCCCGACATTGCGGCGCACGCGCTCCATGATCCCTTCGCTGCGCCCCGACAGTGTTGCCAGCGAGGACGCGAGCTGCGCGGCCTGGAACACCGAAAGCGTCTCGAATCCGCGCCCGAACAGCAGGAGTGACACGACCTCTTCCTCTGGCAGTTCCGGCGTCGATTCGAACAGGATTTCCGGCGCATTGGCCGGCCCTTCCAGAACGATCCGCGCCACCACGCCTTCGCGCTCGGTGGAGGCGACCAGCCGCACAAAGGGCATCAGATCGCCCTGCATGCTGGCAAAGCCTTCGTTCAGCGTGAACCGGTTGCCCAGCAGGTCCAGACGCCCCCGGATCAGACTGAATTGTCCGATGGGGATGATATCTGCCGTGGTGCCCGTCAGGCGCAGGCTGCCGCCCAGTTCCGCATCAAGCCCGCGTCCGCGAATGAATATCCGGTTGGGCGCATCAATCGAGAGATCGAGCGAGGGCGGAAAGGGGGTGCGTCCATGCGTTTCGCCCTGAAAGATACCTGCCCTGTCGCGTGTCACGCGCGATTCGGGGCGTTCCCCGACATGGTTGATATTGGGCGGAATGAACCCGCGACCGGCCAGCCCCACGCGTGGAATGCGGATCTCGGTCCGGTCAAGCTGCAGTTCCCCCGAGATCCTGGGACCACGCGTCAGAGGGCCGCGAATGCCCAGCGTGCCGCTGACTTCGGTCTCGAACAATTGCGGGTCCACGATGCGCAGGGCGTTCAGGCTCATGCGCAGGTCGCCCTCGGGCTGGCCATCGATATTGATATCCCCGCCCAGCGTGAAATTCCCGCCACTGGCGGAATTGCCACGCGCGTCCACGGTCGCGCGCCCGCCGGACAGTTGCGCCTGCATGGAAATATCGGTCATGCGCAGGTTCTGCTGGGGCAGGACAAGCGTGATGCCTGACCCTTCCGCGCTGCCGGATACGGATGACAGGGCAAGCGGCCCATTCAGCCTTGCGTCAAAACTGACCGGCCCCTGAATCGAGCGCGGCTCGATACGCGGATTGATCAGGGCCAGATCGGTGCCGCCCTGCACCCGAAGATCGCCGCGCAGATCATCGCTGATCGTGCCCGCCACTTGCGCCTGCACACCTGCCGGACCACTGGCCGACAGGTCCAGCACATAGCCATCGCCCTGCCCGCGTGCCGTGCCGCCCAGTGTGACCGGCCCCTCGATCCCGGGGACCAGCAGGGCCAGATTGTTCAGCCGTCCGTCGATCTGCAAGCTGGGCAGTCCGTCAACCAGTTCACCCGATACAGTGGCGTTCAGTTGCGGCCCGCTCAGGCGCAGATTTTCAAGCAGGATCGTGTCAGGGCGCTGCGTGACCGATGCGGTCAGTTCCTGCCGCCCGGCCAGAAGCGTGTTGGCCGCATCAGCCCCGACGCGCAGCCCCTGCGCCGAGGCATCGAGCGACGCGCGCCGCGTGTCGCCATCTTCCTCGACCTGCAGACGGCCCTGAACGCTGCCGGCCAGTTCCGGGCGGATTGCGGTCAGGCTGGGCAATTGCAGATCCGCCAGCAGACGCGAGGCGCCCGCCTCATACCGCCCCGACGCATCAAGGTTGAGTGCGGGATTGCGCAGCTCCAGCGCCTGCAGGTCAAAGGCAAGCCCGTCGCGCTGGCCCGACAGCATCAGCCGCGTCTCGCCGCGCAGCAGGCGATTGGCCTCGGCCTGGCCCACAGTCAGATCGCGGGCCATGGCATCCAGACGCAGCCTCTCACGCTCGAACTCGCCGCGCAGGCTGATCCGGGCGTCCATCGCGCCCCCGAAATCGCCGCCCAGAACGGACAGATCAGCAAAATCCAGCTCGCCGCCCAGATCGACATCATCGGATGTGACCAGACCGGACAGTTCCGCGCGCAATGTCCGCGCCGTCGCTTCCAGTTTTTGCAGATTGATCGTGCCGCCCTGACCCGAGGCCTCAAGCGCGATCACGCTGCGCCCGGCCAGCAGTGCGTCCACTTCGGCCTGATCTATCGTCAGGTCCTGACCTGACAGCTCGGCCATCACCTCAAACCGGTCCCTCTGCGGCCCGAGCGACGCATCGAGCTGCGCGCGCACGGCCCCGGAAAGTGGCCGGTCCGCCAGCATCGACAGGCGCGACACATCGCGGAAATCGGCCTGCGCATTCAGGTCGATCACACCGTCATCCAGTTGCCCCCGGCCATTCAGCGCATAATCGCGCCCTTCAAGCTGGAAGCCCGGCAGCAACAGGGGCCGCCCTTCGCGCCACAACAGCGCAAGCGAGCCTGACACAGCGGGACCCAGCGCCTCGGCAATGCCCGGGTCGCGCGCGGACAGACCGAGGGTCGAGAAATCGATCAGCGCATCGACAACATCGATATCTTCGCCAAAGCCGCTGGTCGAGATCCGGCCGATCCCGTCCACGGATAATTGCTCGACCTGAAAATCTTCATTGTCAAAGCCCAGAAGTTCCGCGATCAGCGTCCAATCCTCATCGACCGAGGCATCGAATCCCAGTTGCAGTTCGGCAGATTCGATGCTGGTGGTCCCGCCCGCAAGCGGCAACACCACGCGCGACCCGTCGCGCGACACGATCTCGCCGCGCAGGTCGATGAATTCTGGAAACTGGTCCGCGCCCAGCGCCAGGGCCCCGCGCAGGCCCAGCTTTTCGGTGCGGATTTCCAGCTCATCCAGTGACAGGCGTCCGTCCTCGAAACGCTGCGCCTCGGTGCTCAGCCGGGATTCGGCACCAAAGAAGGGGTGGAACTCGGGCTGCAGCAAGGGACGCAGATCGCCCCCCAGGTCCAGCCGGATCGCCTGTGCCACACCCGGCCGGGTGGTCTGCAGCTCGAAATCACCAGTGACCCGGTCCTCGCCATCCGTGGCCAGCCGGATATCGGCGGCAAAAGTGTCGATCGGCCCTTCGCCCGATATCTCCAGATTGACCGAAGGCGCGCCGGGAATATCCAGCAGGCTGACCGCCAGGCCGCCAGGGTCTTCCTCCGCGCGCAGATCAAGACGCAGGAAACGGGTCTCGTTCGAGAATTCGCCATCAATCGCAAAGCGCCCGGCGACATCGTCCAGACGCTCGACTTCCAATTCCGCGCTGCCCTCGCCATCCGCCAGTTGCGCGGTGCCGCTGACGCTTGCGCGCAATTCCTGACCCAGTAGCGCTGGCGCCAGCACGACCTCATCTATGCGCAGAACGCCCAGACGGACTGAAACCGGCAACTCCGGCAACGCGAATTCGGGGCGACGGACCAGTTCTTCGGCGGGTTCGGGCTCATCCCCCAGTGGCGCACGCTCGACCGTGATGCGGTCTGCCGACAACTCCCCGATATCAATACGCCGCTGGAACAGGGCCGAGCGGTTCCATTGCATCGTGCCACCTTCGATGGTCAGCCAGACGCCATCATCATCGGCGATGGTCATGCTATCGAATGTCGCGCGCGAGGACAGCGCGCCCGCAAACCCGGTGATCCGCACTTCGCGGCCACTACCCGACAGGCTTTCCTGCAAGGTGCGGGTCAGAAACCCCTCATCACTTTCCGACCGTCCAGGCAGCAACCGGTCCAGAAACTGCGCCGATGCCGGTGAGATATCCAGCACGAACACCGTGCACAGAACCCAGAGCAGAAGTGGCTGAAACCGCATCAGAACGCTTGCCCTATCCCGAGATACAACTGAACCCCGCGACCCGTATCGCCCGCGACCGGCTGGGCGATATCCACCCGCAGCGGCCCGACCGGGGTGTTGTAGCGCAGGCCAAGCCCTGCCCCGGCGTGCCAGTCCGACCCGCCAGAGATTGCCCCGTCCGACACGCGGCCCGCATCGGCAAAGGCGACGACGCCGATATTCTCGGTCGCGCGCACCCGCGCTTCGGCCGAAAGCGCCGCAAACCCGCGCCCGCCCGAGCGCACGCCATCCGAGGTAACGCCCAGTGACCGGAAGGGCTGGCCGCGCACGGTGCCACTGCCGCCCGAGTAGAACAGGAAATCGCGCGGCGTCCGATCCAGCGCCGATCCAAAGACCGCGCCTGCCTGCGCCCGTCCGGCCAGAACGACGCGATCATCCTCGCCAAAGCCGCGATAGGCCCGCAGATCGGCATAGGCCCGCGCGCCACTGTCGGACCCGCGCGCGCCGATAAAGGGCGTCACCTCACCGCGCAGATATGTGCCGGTGGTGGGGGCGTTTTCATTGTCCCGCCGGTCCCAGGTCACGTCCAGCGGCAGCAGAAGCAGCCGAAAATCGCGTTCGGTTTCCAGATCGGGGCCGAATTTCGCGCGCTCCAGCAACACACCGATGCCCGCGCCAAAGGTCAGTTCATTGCTGAATCGATGCTCCAGCCCGACATCAAGGCGAATGCGCTCGGCCTCGAAATCATCTTCGCGCTCCGTCTCGATCACGGCACCCAGATTAAGCGTCGTGTCAGGCGTGATGGTTGCCGGGCGCGCGAGTGTGGTGGCCAGCCGGAAATCCGGCCTGCCACTGCTTGCGCCAAGCCCACCGACCCTCGCCTCGATCCGAAAGCGCTCGGCCCCGCCAAACAGATTGCGATGCAGCCAGAAGGCCGTGACCTTGCCGCCTGCTTCGGTATCGTATTCGACACTGCCGCCGATCCGGCGGCGCGGCGCCTCGACCACAGCGGCATTGATATCAAGCGTGCCATCGGGATTGGGCTCTTCCGCCTCGCGCAGCGCGACAGAGGCAAAGGTGCCCGTGCGGCGCAGACGGGCGGCGGCGCGGCGCACCTCTTCGGGGGAAAATACCTCACCCTCGGGCAATCCGGCAATGGCGACAATCCGCCGCGTGCGGGTGCGGCGTTGCCCATCAGGGCGCAGTGACCCGAAACGCAGGCGCGGGCCCGGCTGGATCTGCACGGCGACATCCAACTCGCCCGGCGGGTGGCGGGCGGTGATCTCCTGCTCGACCGGCTCGGCCTTGGCGTGGCCCTGATCGCGCCAGCCATCAACGGCCTCACCCGCGGCATCACGGATAATGGTGCTGCGCGCAGGCTGCCCCGTGGCAAAACCGGCAGGCAGTTCTGTGTCGTCGGTCACCGGGCCAAGCTGGGTCTGCCCGAACACAAAGGCAGGCCCCGGGTTCAGGGTCAGCTCGATCGTGCCGATCTGCGATGGCGGGTTCAGGGGCGAGATATCAGCAGCCTCTCGCCCATCGATCCGGACCGAGATTTCGGGGGCGTAAAACCCCGCCTCATAGAAAATGCCGATCAACTGTCCATACTCGGCGCGCGCAATCGTGAACAGCTCGAAATCATCTTCCAGACCGTCGTCTTGCGCGGCGGCGAGAAGCGAGGAGCGCGTCAGCGCGGTTTCAAGGGCCGAATCGTCACCCTGAAAATTGATCCGCAGGTCATCGAATGCCCAGACCGGGCCGGCAAAGGTGACTGCCAGACCAGTGACCACCCCCGGAACGCCGAACATACGCCATGTAGACGCCCGGACGGGCGCATTTGGGACAGGTTGTGTCATCGCGTCGCAAACTCTTGACCACATGGCTAGGACTTTCGCAGATAGAGCTACGTGCTACAATCGCAAACGACACTTGATGCGCGACACTTTGCGCGCATCTTGTGGGCAAGGGTCGCGGGTGCTAAGCGCCGCGCAATCAGTGCCTGCATTTAGGAGGGGTGAGCATGCCCAAGGACTACATTATCCGTGATCTGTCCCTGGCCGATTACGGTCGCAAGGAAATCGCGATTGCCGAGACAGAGATGCCCGCCCTGATGGCGCTGCGCGAGGAATATGGCGCCAGCCAGCCGCTCAAGGGTGCGCGCATCGCAGGGTCGCTGCACATGACGATCCAGACCGCCGTGCTGATCGAGACGCTCAGGGCGCTTGGG
>PWWF01000092.1 GCA_003561595.1 Paracoccaceae bacterium
AACAACGCGTCATAGATGCGGGCATCGCGGCCATAGATGTCATCGCGGAAATTCAGCGCCCCGCGCACATCGGTAAAGGCCGTGCGATAGACCAGATGCACGGGCACTTTCTCATCCAGATAGATGCGCGTCAGCTGGCGCGTGTTCAGCACCCGGTGATATTTGGCCTGCGGGTCATCCGACTGGCGCGACAGCAACTCATAGGCAAATTCACGCGGATCCTGCAGGCGGACACAGCCAGAAGAATAAGTGCGCACCGTGCGATTGAACAGATGCCGTTCGGGCGAATCGTGCAGATAGATCGCGTAGGGGTTCGGGAACATGAATTTCACTTCGCCCAGCGCATTGCTTGGTCCCGGTGGCTGGCGCACGTTGAAGGGGAAATTCGCAGGCGTATAGCGCGAGAAATCGATCGCCTCGCGCGGCACGACGCGACCCGCCGCGTCCACGATCTGGAACTGCCGCGCCCCGCCGGACGCCAGTGCATTCCAGTAGGACCGCGCGATGATCGAACGCGGCACCGTCCAGTCGGGATTCACTTCCAGATAGGACATCTCGTCCGAGAATTCGGGCGTCTGCCGGTCAGACGCCCTGGCGCCGATGACCGAGACAGTCTCGAATGTCACCTCGTCATCATCGACGATCTGGCTGGTGAAATCGGTCAGGTTGACCCAGATATGCCGGTCGCCGCGCGGGATGTTCAGCCAGCGTTCGCGCTCCATCGCGACGATCACGGATTTCAGGCGGTCCTCGGCCGACACATTGAGCGCGCGAATCGTCGCCTCGCCCGCGATCCCGTCCTGTTCCAGCCCGTGGGTTTTCTGGAACTCCATGACCGCGCCTTGCAGCGCGGCATCATATTCGGCAGAAGCAGAACGCTCCAGATATCCCATGGCGATCAGCCGGTTGCGCAGGGCCACCACGCCCTCGCCCGAGGTGCCGGGCGTGAAGCGGGTCTGCGGCACAGGCGCGCCCCAGCCGCCCTGTTCGATCACGCGCACCAGGTCGTTGCGGGCGCGGAACAGCCGCGCATATTCGGGTGCGCGCGGGGCCAGCCCGCGCAGGAAGGATGCAGCGGGCGCTTCCGCGAAATCACGCAGCAGGGTTTCGGGGTTGGGGCGCGGCAGTTGCCGCACGATGCTGCTGTCGATCTGGCGCGGGTTCAGCACGCCGGAATGCAGATCGCGCGCATATTGCAGGAACACCTTGGTCACCTGCGCTTCCAGCTCGCCCCGGTCGCGTTCACTTTCGACCGCGTTGAACCCCGCGATCAGCCCGTCCACATCATAACGCTCGGCGGGCAACCCGTGCTCCCCGGCGCGCGACAGCGCGGTGATCAGCGCCTCGCGCTGCGGCGCGCTGTCAGCCCCGGTCCAGAGCGGTTCATACCCGGTGTCGCGGTAAAAGGCCGACGCCCCTTCATTGGCCGAGATGGTTTCGGCAAGCGCCTGCCGAAAGGCCGGGAATTCCTGCGCCTGCGCCATGTGCCCCAGCGAAAGCCCGCCTGCCAGGCAGAGCACAAGCGCCGTCCGGCCCATGGCTGATGGCAGTCTCAGTGCAGACGTGAGCATAGTGATATTCTCCGCAACTCTTTGGTTTCAATGGACAGGTTAGAAGCGCGGCGGTCGATTCACAAGCCTGTGACCAGCGGAAATATCTGGCCGGGCGTGGTTTTCAGGTTTTGTCAACCAACAGGTGACATGATTTGCCCATGAAACGCTCAACGCAACACGCAAGGCTGTATCCCGGTTCCAGAAAAACGGGGTTGACAGGCAAAATTCCGCTCAAATCAGCGCACCCCCCTGTTCGAAGGGCAGTTGGTCCTTGGGATCGGCGGCCAGATGTGTAATTTTTACAACATTCCAGCTGTGCCGGACCGGGCATATGCCGGGGTCAGAGCATGAGGAACCACGCCCCGAGCCGCTGTATCAGGCGGCAAAAATCAAGAGGGCGAAATACAAACAGAGGGTCAGATCGTCAGATGTCACTTCCGGATTCGATCACGATTGGTCGCCGCTCGCTGCTGGGCGCATTTGCCGCAACTGCCGTCGCCGCCGCTCCGTTCCTGCCCGCCGCTCCCGCCTATGCGCGCGGTGCCGGCGATATACGCCGCTTGAAATTCTATTCCGGGCGCACGGGCGAAAACATCAACATGATCTACTGGATCGATGGCGAGTACGTTCCCGAATCGCTGGCCGAGATCAATCACTTCTTCCGTGACTGGCGGAATAACGAAGTGCACCGCATCGACACGCGCACCATCGACCTTCTGGCTGCGACCCACAGCATCCTGCGCGTCAGCGAACCCTATATGCTGCTGTCGGGCTTCCGCTCGCGCCAGACCAACAACATGCTGCGCGCGCGCTCGAACAATGTGGCGCAGAACTCGCTGCACCTGACGGGTGAGGCGGCGGATGTGCGGCTGCGGTCACGCTCGGTCAACCAGATCGCGCAGGCCGCGATTGCCTGCAACGCAGGCGGGGTCGGCCGGTATTCGCGTTCGGATTTCGTGCATATCGACTGCGGCGCTGTGCGCAGCTGGGGCCGCTAGGGCCCAGGCCGCCCCGGTTCACACCGTCTTTACCGACAGCATGTAATGATTGCCTGATCTGCATTTTGGGCGCATAACTGCCATGATACAGCCATCATGGCAGGGTAATCCTGCGCCAGTGCACCATCCGGGCAGCCGGTCTATGATCCGCTGGCCGGCGTCATGGACATGGTATCGGTTTGAGTTTGGGCGGACATGCTGGAATTCGTGAATGTAAGCAAGTCCTTCTGGACCGGAACCCGCCGCAAGGTGATCCTTGAAGATGCGAGCTTCACGGTTCAACTGGGAATGAATCTTGGCATTCTGGCCAAGAACGGCACGGGCAAGACCACCGTCATCAACATGATGGCCGGGCTGGAAAAACCCGATGACGGCACGATCCGGCGCAATTGCAGCGTGTCCTTTCCGCTGGGCTTCATGGGCGGGCTGAACACCAAGCACAGCGCGACCGAGAATGTGCGCTATATCGCGGCGCTCTACAGCCTCGATCCTGATGAGGTTGAGGCCTTCTGCCGCTGGCTGTGCGATGTCGGCGAATATTTCGACATGCCGCTGGGCACTTACAGTCAGGGGATGCGGTCGCGGCTGTCGCTGGCGCTGATGCTGGCGATGAATTTCGACCTGTATCTGGTGGATGAAGGGATGCCCAGCACCACTGACATCGCGTTCAACAAGCGCGCGGGCGCGATCATGCGCGAACGCTTCATGCACTCCACGCTTGTCATCGTGTCCCATCAGGCGGATATTCTGTCACGCTTCTGCAACTCGGCCGCTGTCCTGCGCGACGGCAAGCTGTTTTTCTTCGACACGCTCGAGGAAGCCAAGGACCTCTATGACTACGCCGATTAAATCCAAACGCTTCCGCCTGCGCCGGTCCGGCACCGGGACGGAGGGCATGGGCAAGGATAACGCCCCCGCGACCCCGGTCGAGGATGCGGATTATGAGCTGGTGGACGAGGGCAGCGCCACCCCCCCGCCGCCCCGGCGTGACGAGAATCAGGAGACCCGCGCCGCGCTGGTGGTGCGCAAGGCAGGTAACACGGGCAACACCCGACCCGATCCAGAGGCCGCCGCCCGCACCGCCAGCGGCATTGATGCGATCCGCGCCGAGGGGCTGACCGCGCGGCAATTGCGCATGGCGATGCGCGTGGCGCAGAAACACGGCGTGCGCGCGACCTCGGCCTATGAGGCCGTGCTGATCCTGCGCCAGCGCGGCATCGACCCGTTTGCGCGCGCCACCATGCTGGAGCTGGTGAAATCCGAATCCGAGCCTGGGCGCGAGATTGCCAAACGCGATGAAACCGCGCCCGCGAAAACCGGTGACAGCGCCAGCCCCCCGGCCCAGTCCGACCGCATGGCGCGCATTGCCGCCGAACGTGAAAAGGAACTCAAGCGTGTGCGGCGCGACATTGCCAAACGCCGCCGCAAACGCCTGATCCTGCTGGGCGCGCGGCTGCTGGTCTTTGTCACGCTGCCGACATTTCTGGTGACATGGTATTTCTATGTCATCGCCACGCCGATGTATGGCACCGAAAGCCAGTTCATCATCCAGCAGGCCGACAGTCAGAACGGCATGGGCGCGATGGCGGGCATGTTGCCCTCTGCCGCCGGAATGGGCCTTGGTGGGCAGAGTGAGGCGGCCTCGGTCCAGGCCTATCTGCAATCGCGCGCAGCCATGCTGCGGCTGGATAAGGAAGAGGGTTTTCGCGAGCATTTCCAGCAGGACAATATCGACCTGTTGCGCCGCCTTGCGCCCGATGCCACGGCTCAGCAGGCGTATCGCACCTATCAGCGCCATGTTCAGATCGGCTATGACCCGACCGAAGGCGTGGTGCGCATGGAGGTGATCGCCGCCTCGGCCGAGGATAGCGAGCGTTTTGCCCAGGCGCTGATCCGCTTTGCCGAGGAACATGTGGACATGATGACCCAGCGCCTGCGCGACAGCCAGCTGGGCGAGGCGCGCGCCAGTCTGGAAGAGGCCCAGCAAAGCCTGAATGACGCGCGGCAGGCGGCGGTCGATCTGCAGGAACGCTCTGCCGTGATGTCGGGCGAGGTCGAGCTGTCGCTGATCTCGCAACAGATCGGCACGCTGGAGGCCGAGCTGACCCAGACCCGCCTGAGTCTGGAGGAATTGCAATCCAACCCCCGGCCCAACCCGGCCCGCGTTCAGCCGCTGGAACGGCGCGAACAGGCCCTGCGCCGCGAGATCGAGGCGCTGCGCGGCTCTATGACGCGCGGCTCCGAGGATGGCAGTTCACTGGCCCGTATCCAGAGCGAGCTGATCATGGCCGAAGCCGAGGTGCAGACCCGCGAGATGATGCGCGCACAGGCCATGCAGCAACTGGAAAGCGCGCGGATCGAGGTCAGTCGGCAGGTGCGCTATCTGGCGCTGTCGGTGGCCCCTGTCGCCCCGGATGAGCCGACTTATCCGCGCAAGCTGGAAAACTCTGCCGTGGCCTTTCTGATCTTTCTGGGCATCTATCTGTTCATGTCGATGACCGCATCCGTGCTGCGCGAACAGATTTCCGGCTGACCGGCGGCGTCCCCCATGCGACGGGATATCGCTTGACAGGCGCCCCCGCCTGTCGGACGCTGACCTCGGGAGAGCGGGCAGGCGTTGCACCGCACAGTCATGGGAGGCAGGGATATGCTTGTAAGTCAGATCATCCGGTCAAAGCCGCAAGGCGGCGTCATCACCATTTCGCCCGAAGCCACCCTGTCCGATGCCGTGCAATTGCTGGCGGAAAAGCGGATCGGGGCGGTTGTCGCGTCACCCGACGGGGAACAGGTCGCAGGCATCCTGTCGGAACGCGACATCGTGCGCGAGATTGCCAGGCGCGGGCCCGATTGCCTGAATGACACGGTCAGTTCGGCCATGACGCGCAATGTCTTTGGCTGCAACCCGACCGACAAGACCGATCTGGTGCTGCAGACCATGACCTCCAAACGGTTCCGCCACATTCCGGTGATGGAAGATGGCAAGATGCTCGGCCTGATCTCGATCGGCGATGTGGTGGCGGCAAAATTGTCCGAGCTGGAGCTGGAAAAGGACGCGCTGACCGGCATGATCATGGGCTACTAAGCCGCAACGCCCCTTGCATCCGGGCGCGCAATATTGTTGCGTGCCCAGAGGTGGGACAAGAGGGACATCATGCGCATTGGTCTTTATCCGGGGACGTTCGATCCGCTGACGCTGGGTCATCGCGACATCATCACGCGCGCGGCGCAGCTTGTGGACCGGCTGGTTATCGGTGTTGCGATCAATCGCGACAAGGGGCCGCTGTTTACCCTGGAAGAGCGTGTCGCCATGGTCGAGGCCGAAGCCGCCGATCTGCATACCCGCACGGGCGTCGAGATCGTGGCCCACCCGTTCGAGAACCTGCTGATCGATTGCGCGCAAGAGGTCGGCGCCTCGATCATCATTCGCGGGCTGCGGGCGGTCACGGATTTCGAATATGAATTCCAGATGGTCGGCATGAACCGCGCGATGAATGACCGGGTCGAGACTGTGTTCCTGATGGCAGAGGCCCGCCATCAGGCCATTGCGTCCAAGCTGGTCAAGGAAATCGCGCGGCTGAACGGCGATGTGTCGAATTTCGTCTCGGACCCGGTGCGCGACGCGTTGAAGCGCAAGTTCCGGGCCTGACGTGGCTCAGCGTCCGTAAACCGCTTTTGCTGCCAGCTTCTCGGCATCGGGCGGGTAGATGTCGAGGTCAATGGCCACATCAAGCGGCATGGCGCGCAACTCGGCAACTGTGCGGGCATAGGCGGCGCGTTTGCGCAGGCGGGTCTGGATGGTGTTCAGCAGTGCAGGCATGTCGCCCTCCATTGGTTTGCGTTCGGTTAGCGCCAACATGGGCTATGCTGCGGCGCAGAACAAGCGACAGGGATGCAAGCCCGGCTTGCATGATTTGCATGGCGGGCGCCTGCCGGATGTGCAGCCGCGCCGCCTTTATGCGCAGGTATCGGCCAGAGGCGCGGGTCACGATTCGCTCCTGACCTGTCAGATGTCGCAAAGGGTGTGCCTGACATCGCGGGACTGCGCTAAAGACGCAAAATGTCGCGGCCCGCGTCTTTTGCGGGCAGGCCCTGTCTGCGGCGCTATCTGCGGTGCAGGGCGCGTCTGGGGGGATGCAATGCGCAGGAAGAACGAACTCGACGCGACGGATATCCGCATCCTGGCCGCAGTGCAGAAGCATGGGCAACTGAGCAAGACGCAACTGGCCGAAAAGGTGAATCTGTCGCCCACGCCTTGCTGGGAACGGCTGACGCGGCTGAAAGCAGCGGGGTTCATCCGCAGTTTTCATGCGGTCATCGCGCTGGACCGGATCGTGGATATCACGCAGGTCGTGGTGACTGTCTCGCTCAACCATCATCGCAAGGCCGATTTCGACAGGTTCGAGGCGTATGTGCTGGGGCGCGATGAAATCACCTCTTGCGTCGCCACCGGCGGGGGCGTCGATTACATCATGACGGTGCATACCCCCAGCCTCGCGGCGTTTCAGGCGGTGATGGATGACCTGCTGGACGCACAGATCGGGATTGACCGCTATGTGACCTATTTCGCCACCAGGCAGGTCAAATCGGGCCAGCCCGATGTCACGCGACTGCTGAGCCAGAGCCGTGCGCGCGCGCAGGCGAACAATCCGACTGCAACTGGCTGAGAAAAGGACCCGAACGGTCCTGTTTCCGGCCCGCTTTCAGGCCACACCGTTGGCGACATTACGTTAGTGTCGGCACCGGAGTGAGGACAGGCGACGGCATCTTCTTGGAGGAGGACACCCCATGCAGCTACAGGACTACGGCTTTGGCACCCAGATCCGCAAATCGCCCTATTTTGATGCCACGCTACGATGGGGCGCAAAGGGGTTTTCGGTCTATAACCACATGTATATCCCGCGCGATTACGGCGACCCGGTACAGAATTTCTGGAACCTGGTGAATGACGCGATCCTGTGCGACGTGGCCGTCGAACGGCAGGCCGAGATCACGGGGCCGGATGCGGCGCGCTTTACCCAGATGCTGACTCCGCGCAACCTGTCGAAGATGCAGGTCGGGCAGTGCAAATATGTGCTGATCACCAATGGCCAGGGCGGCATTCTGAATGACCCGGTGCTGCTGCGGCTGGGCGAGAATCATTTCTGGCTGTCGCTCGCCGATAGCGACATCCTGCTCTGGGCGCAGGGGCTGGCGGTGCATTCGGGGCTGGATGTGACGATCCGCGAACCCGATGTCTCGCCGCTGCAACTGCAAGGCCCGAAATCGGGCGAGGTGATGCGCGCGCTCTTTGGCGACAGCATCATGGACCTGCGCTATTACTGGTGGCGCGAGATGGATCTGGACGGCATTCCGCTGATCGTGTCGCGCACGGGCTGGTCGTCGGAACTGGGCTACGAGATCTATCTGCGGGACGGGTCGCGCGGCAACGCGCTGTGGGAACGGATCATGGCGACGGGCCTGCCGCTGGGGGTGAAGCCGGGCCATACCTCGACCATAAGGCGCATCGAGGGGGGCATGCTTTCCTATCATGCCGATGCCGACATGCACACCAACCCCTATGAGCTTGGCCTCGACCGGCTGGTGGACCTGGACATGGAGGCCGATTTCATCGGCAAGGCGGCGCTAAAGCGCATCCGCGATGAGGGCGTGCGCCGCAAGCAGGTGGGGCTGGTGATCGACGGTGAGCCGATG
>PWWF01000132.1 GCA_003561595.1 Paracoccaceae bacterium
CGGGGCTGTCCTGTGACAATCTGCAGGGCAATGGCGATATCCTGCGGCGCACCATTGTCGAGTTGGCGCGCATGTCGGACCCCGAACTTGCCGCATGGATTGATGCGGAATGCAGCTTTCCCAACAGCATGGTGGATTGCATCGTGCCCGCGACCGGCGTGCGCGAACTGGCGCTGGTGCGGCAAAAGGGGATCGAGGATGCCGCCCCGGTCACGCATGAGAAGTTTCGTCAATGGGTGATCGAGGATGATTTCTGCGCCGGGCGACCGGACTGGGACCGCGCAGGCGCGACCTTTACCAAGGATGTGCACATATACGAGACGATGAAGATCCGCATCCTGAATGGCGGGCATCAGGTCATCGGCGCGGCGGGTGAATTGCTGGGGCTGGGCACGATTTCGGCGACCATGGCGCATGACGGCATCCGCACCATGTTCCGGAAAATCACCCGCACCGAGGTCGCACCCCATGTCGCGCCCGCGCCGGATATGCCGGTGTCCGACTATATCGACCTGATCGAGCGGCGCTTTGCCAACCCCGAGATTCTGGATACGACGCGGCGGGTTTCCTTTGACGGATCAAGCCGCCATGCCGGGTTCATCGTGCCTTCCATCCGCGACGGGCTGGCGCAGGGCAGTCCGATCGAGGGGCTGGCGCTGGTTTCGGCGATCTGGGCGCGCTACTGCATCGGCAAGCGCGAGGACGGGTCGGGGATCGAGCCGAATGACCCGCTCTGGCCCGCGCTGCAACAGGCGGCACAGGCCGCGCAGATGCGACCCATGGCATGGCTGGAGCAATCCAGCATTTATGGGGATCTGAAAGACGCGCATCGGTTTTCAGATGCCTTCTGCGCGTGGTATGAAGCACTTGTGCGTGAGGGCGTGGCCAATACCATCGCGCATTTCGCGTCACGCCAACCGGCATAAGCCGCCATGGCTGACACTAGGGGATCGCCACTGGCGACCGTTTCGCTTATGTAGTGCCCCAACGACCGCTGGATGAGGAGAGACCCGCATGAGCACTGTGCTGGATCAGTTGAAAGCCATGACCACCGTTGTCGCGGATACGGGCGAGCTGGGTGCCGTCCGGACCTACAAGCCGGTGGATTGCACCACGAACCCGTCGCTGGTTCTGGCCGCGCTGAAGGACCCCGAACTGGACGCGCTGATCATGCGCGAGATCGATGCCTGCCGCCGCGACGGCAAGGACGCGCAGGCCGCCGCCGCCGTGATGACCGTTGCCATCGGCGCGGAGCTTGCGGGGCTGGTGCCCGGGCGCGTGTCGACCGAGGTGGATGCCTGCCTGTCCTTTGACACGGACGCATCGGTGCGCCGCGCGCATGAGATCGTGGCCGAATATGCCAGGCGCGGGATCGGCAAGGAGCGTATCCTGATCAAGCTGGCCGCGACCTGGGAAGGCATCCGCGCAGCCGAGATCCTGCAGCGCGAGGGGATCGACTGCAATCTGACGCTGGTGTTTTCGCTGGCTCAGGCCGTCGCCTGCGCCGATGCCGGGGCCTATCTGATTTCGCCCTTTGTCGGGCGCATCACCGACTGGCACAAGAAAGCCGATGGCGTGGAGGGCTACGCGCCCGAGAGTGATCCGGGCGTGGCCTCTGTCCGGCGGATCTACAATTACTTCAAGTCGAACGGGATCAAGACCATCGTGATGGGGGCGTCCTTCCGCACTGTCGATCAGGTCAAGGCGCTGGCGGGGTGTGACAACCTGACGATCTCGCCCAAGCTGCTGGACCAGATGGCGAATGACACGGCCACATTGCCGCGCGCCCTGTCGCCCGACACTGTGAGCGCCGCCGAGGGCATCGAGATTGACGAGGTGCGGTTCCGCTGGCTGCTGAATGCTGATCCCATGGCCACCGAGAAACTGGCCGAGGGCATCCGCAATTTCGATGCCGACCACCAGCGCATGATTGAAACGCTGGCCGAACGGATGGCAGTGGCCAAGGCTGTGTGACAGGAAATGACCAAGGCGCATGCACCTGCATGCGCCTTGTTTTATGTCAGCCGGTCTTGATGAGTCGGTCCAGGCTGCGCAACTGCGCGAGCAGTTCTGGCATATCCGCAAGCGCCACCATGTTCGGCCCGTCGGACGGCGCGGTGTCGGGGGCGTCATGCGTTTCAATGAACAGGCCTGCGCATCCGACGGCCAGCGCGGCGCGCGCCAGCGGGGCCACGAACTTGCGCTGCCCGCCAGAGCGCCCACCCTGCCCGCCGGGTTGTTGCACCGAATGGGTCGCATCAAAGATCACCGGATAGCCCGTCTGCGCCATGATCGGCAGCGCCCGGAAATCCGATACAAGCGTGTTGTAGCCGAAACTCGTGCCGCGTTCGCATAGCAGGATGCGGTCATTGCCGGTCGCGGCCAGCTTGGCGGCGACATGTTCCATGTCAGAAGGGGCCAGAAACTGGCCTTTCTTGATATTGACCGCCCGTCCGGTCTGCCCTGCGGCCAGCAGCAGGTCGGTCTGGCGGCACAGAAAGGCCGGGATCTGCAGGATATCGCAGACCTCTGCCACGCGGGCGCATTGGTCGGGCGCGTGCACATCGGTCAGCACCGGACAGCCGATGTCCGTGCGGATGCGCGACAGGACATCCAGCCCCGCATCGATCCCGGGACCGCGTGCGCCTGACAGGCTGGTGCGATTGGCCTTGTCGAAACTCGCCTTGAAGATCAGGGGGATGTCGAGCGTCGCGCAGATCTCAACCAGTTCCCCGGCGATGCGTCGGGTGTGGTCCAGGCTTTCAATCTGGCACGGCCCTGCGATCAGGACAAAGGGCAGGTCATTGCCGATGCGGATATCGCCGATGCGGACGCTCATGCGATCCCTTCGCGTTTCAGCAGCGCCTCGATGCGGGGTTTGTCCTCGGGGTTGTTCAGCTCCCAAAAGGCGCGGCCACGGGCATCGACCTCGACACAGGCCACATCGATCCCGTTATAGAGAAAGCGCAATTGCTCCAGCCCCTCCAGTTCCTCCAGCAGGCAGGGACCGGCCTGCAGATAGGCCAGCAGCGCGCGGGGCGTATAGGCATAGACGCCGACATGCTGGAACGCGGGCACCTGTTCGCGCGGCCCATAGCGTCGCCCGGTATAGGGCAGCACCTCTTTCGAGAAATAGAGCGCCTGCCCGGCGGCATTCATCACGGCTGTTGTCCCGCCCACGCGGTCCGCGCGCCGGTCCTCGAGGAAACGGGCATGGGTCTCGGGCGTCAGGCGCAGCACGGGGGTCGCGATCTCGGCCCCGGCCTGCACGGCCTCGATCAGCGCGGTCACGAACCAGTCCGGGGTCAGCGGCGCATCGCCTTGCAGATTGACGACAACACGCGGCACGATCCCCAACTGCGCGATGGCGGCGGCACAGCGTTCGGTGCCATTGGCGCAGCCCGGGTCGGTCATGACAGTCCGGGCGCCAAAACCGGCAGCGACATCTGCGATGCGGGTGTCATCGGTTGCGACATAGACAGCATCGACGCCCGCGACCGCGCAGGCCGCGCGCCAGCTCCGTTCAACCAGCGTGCGGGTGGTGCCGTCGGCCCCGGTCAGCCCGACCAGCGGCTTGCCCGGATAGCGGGTGGAGGCATAGCGCGCCGGAATGATGATGACAGCCTCTGGCGCCATATATGCGCGGTCCCCTTGCTTTCACGCGGCCCGGTCCGCGCGCGCCCTTATCCTTGGGGTGCGGGCAGGGGGGATGTCAAGCAGGGCGCCCGCACTCAGAGCGCGGCAGCGGCGCGGGCGGCCTGATCATAGGCCCCTGACAGCGTGCGCATCAGCGCCGCCATGCGGCTGATATCGGCAGGGTCATGGCCCAGCTGCCGCGCGGCCCGGACCACCAGCGCCTCGCGGATCTCGCCATAGCGGGTGCAGAGCTGCGTGCCCGCATCCGTGATCGCGACGGTCTTTTCCTTGCCCTTGCGCCCGGTCTTGACCAGCTTGTGCCCTTCCAGCTTCTTGATCGCGTAATTGGCCAGATGCGTGTCCTCTATGTTGAGCACAAGGCAGATATCGGCCAGCGTCTTGGGCCGGGCGCGGTGATTGACCAGATGCACGATCAGCACTTCCAGCGGTGACAGGCCGGGCAGCCCCGCCGCCGTCATGCAGCGCACCATCCAGCGGTGAAAGGCGTTGTTTGCCATGGTCAGCGCGAACTCGACCTCGGACAATGCAGGCAGCGAGGACGAGGCCAGATGCGCGGAACTGACCACGGGCCCGATATCGGGAATGGGGGCGCGCGCCGGGGTCAGCGGTTCAGCATCGTGTTTGGCAGCCACAGGGCGATCTCCGGAAACAGGGACAGGATGGCGGTTGCAAGGACAAGGATCAGAAAGAAGGGCAGGGCCATGCGGGCGATCTGGAAAATGCCGCGCCCGGTGATGGATTGCAACACGAACAGGTTGAAGCCCACGGGCGGGGTGATCTGGCTCATCTCGACCACCAGCACCAGAAAGATGCCGAACCAGATCGGATCGATGCCCGCGGCCATGACCATCGGCAGGATGACCGAAGTGGTCAGCACCACGATGGAAATACCATCGAGGAAAAAGCCCAGCACGATGAAGAAGACCAGAAGCGCGGCCAGCAGCGTGTATTGCGAATAGCCCTGTTCGCCGATCCATTGGGCTAGAAAGCGCGGGATGCCCGTGTAGCCCATCGCGACCGTCAGGAATGACGCGCCCGCAAGGATGAAGGCGATCATGCAGGTGGTGATGGCCGCGCCGCGCAGACTGGCCCAGGTGCTTGCGCGGTCCAGCCCGCCCGACAGGCCAGAGATCATGAGCGCGCCGACCACGCCGATCACCGCCGCCTCGGTCGGTGAGGCGAGGCCCGCATAGATCGACCCGATCACGGCGAAGATCAGCGCGACGGTAGGCCCCAACGCCTTGATCGCGTCCCATCGTGCGGCCCAGCTTGGCGCGGGTTCGCGCGCGGGCAGCTTGTCGCGGTTGAGCACCGACCACAGCATGACATAGCCCGCAAAAAGCGAGGCCAGCATCAGCCCCGGCAGGACACCTGCCAGAAACAGCCGCGCAATGCTTTGTTCGGTCGCCGCGCCATAGACGATCAGGATGATCGAGGGCGGGATCAGAAAGCCGAATGTGCCCGCACCCGCCAGCGTGCCGATGGCGATGTTTGAATCATACCCGCGCTGTTTCAGTTCCGGCAGCGACATGCGGCCCACAGTGGCCGTGGTGGCCGCTGATGAGCCTGACACGGCGGCGAAAAGCGCGCAGCCAAGGATGTTGGCGTGCAGCAGCCCGCCGGGCAGGCGGCGGGTAAAGGGGGCAAGGCCGCGGAACAGGTCCGATGACAGGCGCGAGCGGAACAGGATTTCGCCCATCCAGATGAACATGGGCAGCGCGGTCAGGTCCCAGACATTCAGCGATCCCCAGATCTTGGTGGCAAAGACCGCGCCTGCCAGTCCGGGGCGCGTCAGCTCCATCGCGACCAGCGCCACGGCGATCAGCGAAAACCCGACCCAAAGGCCCGTCAGCAGAAAGCCGAACAGCACCACCACGAGGATGAACGAAAGGGTCAGCAGGTCCATCAGTGCCCCCCGGTGTCGCGTGCCTGTTCGGCTTGCAGGAAGGCCGGATCGCGCCCGCGCAGCGCCTCGATCAGTTCATCGGCAATGGCCACGACCAGCAGGCCAAGACCGATTGTCATGACGCCCTGGGGTATCCACAAGGGCGTGCGGACCATGCCGAAGGACACGGTATTGAAGCGCCATGAATCCAGCGCCTGCGCGCCCGCATGCCACGCCCCGAAACCGGCCAGACCAAGCGCGATCCCCAGCACCAGAATGGTCAGGCCATGTTGCAGCTTCGGCCCGCCCAGTTTCAGCATCAGGCTGACGCGGACATGCCCGCCCGCGCGCAGCGTGGCAGGCAGGGCGAGGGTTGCAGCCGCCACGAACAGGAACCCGCCGAAATCCGACAGCGACGGGATGGAAAAGCCATAGGGCGATGCGCCCAGCGTGACCAGAACGCGGTCCAGCACGCGGGCGAGGATCTGTGTCAGGACCAGCGCCGCGATGGCCACCATCGACGAGCAAGCGGCAATCAGCCCCGCAGAATAGAGTCCATCCAGAAATTTGCGCATGAGAGGTCCGGAAGCTGAAGGGGACGGGGCAGGCAGGGCCGCTGGCCCTGCCTGAATGCGATCAGTTCGCGTGATACGCCTCGAGCACGGCAGCGCCCGTCTCGCCTGCTTCCTCGATCCACTCTTCGGCCATGATCTCGCCGATTTCGGACAGGCGGGCCGACAGCGCGTCCGAGGGCTGCATCACGCTCATGCCCGCCTCTTCCAGCGCGGCGATCTGGGTGTCGGTTTCGGCTTGCGACATCTCCCATCCGCGCGCCTCGGCGGCCTCTGCCGCGGCCATGACGGCGTCGCGTTCCTCAGCTGTCAGCGCATCCAGCGCCGAGGCATTCACAAAGACCATGTTCTTGGGCAGCCAGGCCTGCACGTCGATATAATGGCTGGTGTAATCCCAGGCCTGCGAGGATACGCCCGTCGAGGGTGAGGTGATCATCGACGCCACGCGCCCGGTGCTGAACGCGGTCGGGATATCGCCCGCTTCGACCTGCGTGGGGATCATGCCCAGAAGCTGCGCCATCCGTTCGGTCGCGTTGTTATAGGCGCGGAAGGACACGCCCTCCAACTGTTCGGGATCAGTGACTTCGTCGCGCAGGAACAGTGATTGTCCGGGCCATGGCACGGCATAAAGCAGGATCAGCCCCTGTTCTTCAAGCTCTGCCGACACAGCATCGCGCGATGCCTCCCACAGTGCCTCTGCCTCTTCATAGCTGGCGGCAAGGAAGGGGATGCTGTCCACCCCGAAAACCGGGTTTTCGTTCACAAGCTGCGACATCAGGATTTCGCCGATCGGGGCCAGCCCGCGACGCACCGAATCCTTGATCTGCCCATGAGAGAAGAGCGACCCTGCCGAATGCACCGTGATATCGAGCGAGCCATCGGTAGCCTCGCGGATTTCATCGGCAAAGGCGGTGATGTTCTGGGTGTGAAACACGGAATCGCCGTAAGGTGTGGGCATGTCCCACGCGGTCTGTGCCAGCGTGGGCGAGGCCATCATGGCCAAGGCGGTTCCGGCAAGTGTGATGCGAAGCGTCATTTGTGTCTCCCTGTTGTTGAGTGGGTGGTTTCTTTGTTCTTGTGCAAAACGTTGACATTATGCTAGCAATTCGTCAACGAAAATCTCGGTTGCGCAGTGCAACTCGCGATAGCGCGCTGAAAAACCGATGAAACTTCCAACGATGGAGGATGCGTGTCCCGCCCCGTTCCGCCCGAGCAACCCGACCAGCCCAAGGTTCATGTCCTCGGGATCGACGGGTTGCAGATCCGCTTTGGCGCCACATTGAGCGAGGCTGCGAATCGTGCCGCGCTGGCCTTTCGTGCTGCAGTTGAAGCGGATGCGCCGCCGGGAGTGGAAGAGGCGGCGACCTCGCTGACATCGGTCTATCTGCGCTTTTCACTGGCTGATACGGACCACGTGCAACTGACAGGCGCGTTGCAGCCGCTTCTGGACCGGCAGGACTGGTATCAGGCTGATCTGCCGCGCGGGCGGCGGCTGTGGCGGGTGCCTGCCGTATTCGGGACGGAGCTTGCGCCGCAATTGCCCGATGTCGCCGCGAAACTGGGCATCCCCCCGGAGGACGCTGCTGCCGCCCTGTGCGCCGCGCCCCTGCGCGTGCAGGCCATCGGTTTTGCGCCGGGGCAGCCCTATCTGGGTGAATTGCCGCCCGAATGGGATATCCCGCGCCAGACAGACCTGACGCCCCGCGTCCCAGAGGGCGCGCTGGTGGTGGCGATCCGGCAGGTGGTGCTGTTCTCGGTCAGCACCCCCACGGGCTGGTGGCATGTAGGCCAGACCGCGCTGCGCCTGTTCCGCCCCGACGCGCCCGAGCCGTTCCTGCTGCGCCCCGGGGACGAGTTGCGCTTTCACTCTGTCAGCCCCGAGGAGTTTGACAACATTCGCGACCCCGATGGCGGGGCTGTATCGGAAAGACTGGACTGATGGCAGAGCTGCAAGTGCATCGCGCAGGACCAGGGGTCACGCTGCAGGATATGGGGCGCAGGGGCTATCTGGCGCAGGGCCTGTCGCGGGGCGGCGCGATGGACCGGCTGGCGCTGGCGGAAGGGGCCGCGCTGCTGGGGCAGGATGCGGGCCTGGCGGCGATAGAGGTTGC
>PWWF01000238.1 GCA_003561595.1 Paracoccaceae bacterium
CCGCGCTGGAACGGCTGGTGCCCGTGGCGCTGAAGGAACTGGCCGTCGGGCGGCAGCGCTATGCGATGTTCACCGACCCCTCGGGCGGGATACTGGATGATCTGATGGTGGGGCGGCGCGATGATCACCTGTTTCTGGTGGTCAATGCCGCGCGCAAGGACCACGATATTGCCCATCTGCGCGCGGGCCTGCCGGAGATCGAGGTGACCGAGGTGACCGACCGCGCGCTGCTGGCGCTGCAGGGGCCGGGGGCGTGCGACGCGCTGGCCGCGCTTCTGCCCGGTGTCGCGGCGATGCGCTTCATGGATGTGGCCAGCCATGACTGGCAGGGCGCCGCGCTCTGGGTGTCGCGATCCGGCTATACGGGCGAGGACGGGTTCGAGATTTCGGTGCCCGAAGCGCTGGCCGAGGAATTTGCGCAGGCCTTGCTGGCGCGGGACGGGGTGGCGCCCATCGGGCTGGGCGCGCGCGACTCGCTGCGGCTGGAGGCGGGGCTGTGCCTGTATGGCAATGACATCGACACGGGCACCACACCGGTCGAGGCCGGGCTGCCCTGGGCGATCCAGAAAGTGCGGCGCAGGGGCGGCGCGCGGGAAGGGGGCTTTCCCGGTGCCGATGTGATCCTGCACCAGCTTGAGAACGGGCCCGAGCGGCAGCGCGTGGGGCTATTGCCCGAGGGGCGCGCGCCGATGCGCGCAGGCACAAATCTGTTCGCCGCCGAGGGCGATGACAGCCCTGTGGGGCAGATCACATCGGGCGGATTTGCGCCCAGTCTGGGGCGGCCGGTGGCGATGGGCTATCTGCCGACGGGGCTCTGTGCGCCCGACAGCCTGATCTGGGCCGAGTTGCGCGGGAAACGCTTGCCCGTGCGTGTGGGCCGGTTACCCTTTCGCCCGTCAACCTACTGCAAATGAGGCACAGGATGCGATTTACCGAAGAACATGAATGGCTGCGGCTCGATGGGGATGTCGTCGTGGTGGGCATCACGGAACATGCCGCCGAACAACTGGGCGATGTGGTCTTTGTCGAACTGCCCGATGTCGAGGCGATGGTCGCCAAGGGCGACGAGATCTGCGTGATCGAGTCGGTCAAGGCGGCATCCGATATTCTGGCGCCGGTCGATGGCGAGATCGTCGAGGTGAATGAGGCGCTGGTCGATACGCCTGGGCTGGTGAATGACGACCCGCAGGGCGATGCCTGGTTCTTCAAGATGAAGATCGACGATACCAGCATCCTCGATGATTTCATGGGCGAGGATGATTACAAGGACTTCCTTGGCTGAGGCCCTGCCGCCCGCCGGGACAGCCGCCCCCGCGGCTGCCCACCCACCCACCCGCAGCGCGGGGGCGGCTGTCCCGGCTGCCCGTTCCGCCATCTTCCGAAGGGGATGATCTGATGACCGATATATCCGGCAGCTATAACCCGTATGATTTCGCCAACCGGCGTCATATCGGCCCCACGCCAGAGGAAATGGAGCAGATGCTGGCCGTGCTGGGCTGCGACAGTCTGGACCAGTTGATCGCGCAGACCATTCCCGCCGATCTGCGCCAATCCGACCCGCTGGGCTGGGCACCGCTATCCGAGGGCGCGCTTCTGGAGAAGCTGCGGGCTGTTGGCGACAAGAACCGCGTGCTGACCTCGTTGATCGGGCAGGGCTATTACGGCACCATCACGCCGCCCGCCATCCAGCGCAACATCTTCGAGAACCCGGCCTGGTACACGGCCTATACCCCGTATCAGCCCGAAATCGCCCAAGGGCGTCTGGAAGCGCTGCTGAATTTCCAGACCATGGTGGCCGATCTGACCGGCCTGCCGGTCGCCAATGCCTCGCTTCTGGACGAATCCACTGCCTGCGCCGAGGCGATGGTCATGGCGCAGCGCGTCGCCAAATCCAAGGCGCGCGCCTTTTTCATCGATGCGCAGTGCCACCCCCAGAACATCGCCGTCATGCAGACCCGCGCCGCGCCCCTTGGCATAGAGGTGATCGTGGGCGACCCGGAGGATCTGCGCCCCGAAGAGGTGTTCGGCGCGATCTTTCAGTATCCCGGCACACAAGGCGATCTGCGCGATTTCACCGATACCATCGCCGCGTTGCATGACGCCAGGGCCATCGCCATCATGGCGACCGACCTGCTGGCCCTGACCCTGATCCGCGAACCCGGTGCCATGGGCGCCGATATCGCCGTGGGCAGCGCGCAGCGTTTCGGCGTGCCGATGGGCTATGGCGGCCCGCATGCGGCCTTCATGTCCTGCCGCGACGCCTATAAACGCTCCATGCCCGGTCGGATTGTGGGGGTGAGCGTGGATGCGCGCGGCAACACCGCCTATCGGCTGAGCCTGCAGACCCGCGAGCAGCATATCCGCCGCGAGAAGGCCACCAGCAATGTCTGCACCGCGCAGGCGCTGCTGGCGGTGATGGCCTCGATGTATGCCGTGTTCCACGGCCCGCGCGGGCTGCGCGCGATTGCCGAGCGCGTGCATGGGCTGACCCAGCGGCTTTACCGCGCGCTGCGCGCGGCTGGCGCGCAGGTTGAGGTCAAGGATTTCTTCGACACGATCACGGTCGAGGTCGGTGTGGGCCAGACCGGAATTCTGGCCGCCGCGCGGGCCGAGGGGCTGAATCTGCGCCGGATCGGGACCACGCATGTGGGCATCTCGCTGGATGAAACCTGCGATGAGCATGTGCTGATGCGCGTGCTGCGTGTCTTCGGCATCGAGGGCGCCGCGCCTCATCGGGGCGGCCCGGGCTTTGCCGAGGCATTCCGCAGGCAGAGCGATTACCTGACCCACCCGATCTTTCACATGAACCGCGCCGAGACCGAAATGATGCGCTATATGCGCCGCCTGTCGGACCGTGATCTGGCGCTGGACCGCGCGATGATCCCGCTGGGTTCCTGCACCATGAAGCTGAATGCCGCGGCCGAGATGATGCCGCTGAGCTGGCCGCAATTCGCCAACCTGCACCCTTTCGCCCCCGCCGATCAGGCCCAGGGCTATGCCGAGGCGATCCATGATCTGAAGGCCAAACTCTGCGAGATCACAGGCTATGACGCGATGTCGATGCAGCCCAATTCGGGTGCGCAGGGCGAATATGCGGGGCTGTTGACGATCCAGGCCTATCACCGCGCCCGCGGCGAGGGGCATCGCGATATCTGCCTGATCCCGATGTCGGCGCATGGCACCAACCCTGCCAGCGCGCAGATGTGCGGCATGAAGGTGGTTGTCGTGAAATCCAGCGCGAATGGCGATGTCGACCTGAGCGATTTCCGCGACAAGGCGGCGGCAGCGGGCGACCGGCTGGCGGCCTGCATGATCACCTACCCCAGCACGCATGGCGTGTTCGAGGAAACCGTGCGCGAGGTCTGCGCGATCACGCATGAGCATGGCGGGCAGGTTTATATCGACGGGGCGAATCTGAATGCGATGGTCGGGCTGGTCAAACCCGGCGAAATCGGGGGCGATGTCAGCCACCTGAACCTGCACAAGACCTTTGCCATCCCGCATGGCGGGGGCGGGCCGGGCATGGGCCCCATTGGCGTGCGCGCGCATCTGGCCCCGTTTCTGCCCGGCCATCCCGAAACCGGCGGAGAGGAAGGGCCAGTTTCAGCGGCACCCTATGGGTCGGCATCCATCCTGCTGATTTCCTGGGCCTATTGTCTGATGATGGGGGGCGCGGGGCTGACCCAGGCAACGCGTGTGGCGATCCTGAACGCGAATTACATCGCGGCGCGGCTGCGCGGGGGCTACAACATCCTGTTCATGGGCAACAAGGGGCGCATCGCGCATGAGTGCATTCTGGACACGCGCCCCTTCGCGCAGGCGGGCGTCACGGTCGATGACATCGCCAAGCGCCTGATCGACACCGGCTTCCATGCCCCGACCATGAGCTGGCCTGTCGCGGGCACGCTTATGGTCGAGCCCACTGAATCCGAGACCAAGGCAGAGATCGACCGTTTCGTCACCGCCCTGCTGGCCATCCGTGAGGAGATTGCCGCAGTGGAACGCGGTGAGGTCATGGTCGAGGGCAGCGCGCTGCGTCACGCACCGCACACGGTCGAGGATCTGGTGGCCGACTGGACCCGCCCCTATTCGCGCGAGTCAGGGTGTTTTCCGCCCGGCAGTTTCCGGGGGGACAAATACTGGCCCCCCGTAGGGCGTGTGGATAATGTCCATGGCGACCGGAACCTGATCTGCACCTGCCCGCCGGTCGAAAGCTACGCAGAGGCGGCCGAATAGGGCATTGGCACGCGCAGTCTGCCCGGCGGCGCGGGGGGAATCCGGGGCAATGGACTCGCGCGGTTGAGATGTCCTTTGCTGCTTTTGCGCAATCAGCGTGCGTCTGGCCACATCCCCGGATCGCAGGCGGTCATGGGTGCTCAATCGATCACCCTCCGCCGACGTCAGAAGGAAAGTCGCAGTGGCGCGAAGATACTGACCGAAGTCACAAGCGTTCTTTGGGAAAATGTCATCACCCCATAGGGATGGCGTGCGCAGGGGTTTGCAAATGGGCCATCATTGGCCCGCTGCTGTGGGGCTCGACAGGCGCTCGCGTTGCGATCTCGCGGAATGTCGCGACGCCGGTCAAGGGGATGGGTCGGATGACAGTATCCCTTCCAGTCGTGCGCGCAGGGCGGCACTGTCATCCAATGCGCTCCGGCCCTGTTGCAAGAGCCCTCCTGCAGTTGGCTCAACACCAGAACGCGTCAGCGCATCCTGCGATGCGGCCCCGAGGGCCAAATCGCCCATATCCGGTGGAGCGCTTGCTTGAGCCACCGACGGCAGAGCAAGTTCGTCACTTGCAGAGGCGTCGGAGGAATTGCTCGCGATGCCGTCAGCCAGATCAGCAGGCCGTTGATCTGCGAGGTCAGGGTCCGCGGGCAAGTCTACCCCGATCTCCATCTCCTCGGGACCGGTCGTGGCAGGCGCTGATGTTTGCGTCACCTCCGCCCCACCGCCCAACGGCTCGGGTCCGGACGGATCCGGCGCGGCGGTTTGGATCGTCCCCGAAGCATTCCCTGACCCTGTGAGGACTGTCTGCGCGCTCGCCGCTTCCGGATCTGCTGTGGTCTGGGCGGGCAGCTGCGCAATTCCTGCATCCGCTGCGCGCTCCATTCGTTGCTGGGCCGCGCGGGCGCGCTGCAGATCGTCTGGCGCGACCGCCCGGATCATGCCATTATCGGGAACGGTGTTGCTGGTCGGTTCCGCCGGTCCCACAACCGCCTCTTGCGGAGGGGGACGCCGCATCAGCGTGGCGTGATCGGCAAAGCCGAGGCGCCCCAACCGGTCAGCGAGCATATCACGAAGGCTCGCGTCCTGCGGCCTGTCATCCCAGGGCGATTTCTCGAATATCAAGGTGACGAATTCGGTATCCGGGGCATCCAGAGCAAGACCCTTCAGCAGATCGCTCCGGGCCTCAGTGCGTTGCCTGTCCTCCAGCCGCGGGGCTTCGCGGGCGAGCATGTCGCGGGCCTGTGCGAAGCTGCCATCGCGCAGCAATGCGCGCAGGGTCAGCCCGGTCAGAACCTGGCCCTGTTCCGACCCCCGCAATACCGGCAGACGGTCCTGCGCCAGGGCATGCAGATCCGGGCCGAGGGGCCGATCTTGGCGGTCATGCCGTTCGAGCAGGAACAAAAGGGTTGCATCCGATGCCGCCGGGTCCAGCCCGGCCTCGATCTGCGCGGTATCATCACCCGCGCCGTCCAGATCGAGGGCGGCGCGCGCGAGTTCCAGCTCGGGCGTTGCGTGCTCTGCAACGCGGTCCATCGCGGCGCGGACGCGCTGTGCGACATCGCGCGCGCCGTGCTGTCTCAGGCGGGTGACCAGTTCCGCGCCAAGATGGATGCGCAGATGCGGTGGCAGGGCCTCAACAGCCTCGGCCAGGGCTTGGGCATCTGATGAGGAGATGGTTTCAGACGCGTCGGCCAGTTGCGCCCAGAGCGTGGCCATCGGGGTGCAGCCTTGCAGGGCAAGAACCGGCGCCGGATCGGTGGCGGGCACCAGATCGGCCAGATAGCCGATCTGAGCGAGCAGCTCGGCCTCCGCCGAAGGGGGCGCAACCAACCGCGCGACCATGCGGGCCTCCGCGCCGAAGCCCAGATAGATCAGGTGGCGTGCGTGATCCAGCATCGCTTGATGGTCCGGGCGGTCCAACTCGCCATAGAGTTCTGCCGGCAGGACCGTCGGTGCGGTGACATCATCTGGGAGCGCCAGTGCATCGGCCAGCGCGCAACGTTCCGCGCCGGTGACGCGGTCGGCCAACGAGAGTGCGTCGGAGCCGATGCCGATATGGGCGCGCGCATCTTCCGGGGCAGGGTCTGGCCCTGCATCCGTGCTTTCCGGAAGAGGGGCAGGGGGCTCGGTCGCACGCAACACTCTGGTTGAAATGGATGCGGCCAATGCCTGCCCGATCTCGGAGGTCAGTGCTGTGCGCGAGATGCTCTCAGAGCCGTCCTCGGCAGACGCTGGCGGATCGTGTTGCAATGCGTCGAAAGGCGTCAGGGTAAGGCTGGCCTGCTGCGGGGGCAGGTCGCGTCCACGCAAGGCTTGTGCCAGTCGCTGTCCCGCGCGGCGCGCCGTCTCTTGCGCTGTATCGGCGCGTAAGCCCGGTGGGCGTGCGGTGGGGCGGGTCTGCACGGTTGTCGCGCTCTCGCCCAGGATGTCGATGACGAGGAACTCGGGAATATCCTCGGCCGCGCGGACAGTGCAATCGCAGGCCAGGTCCAGAACCAGCGCATCGCCTTGCGACGTGGCGGCGCGCAGGCGTGTGCGGGGAATACGCGCGAAGGTCTGGCGCAGATCGAACTGCAAGGGCGGGCCGGTAACAGTCAGGGTCGCGCGCCGCCCGTCCTGCCGGAACTGCCAGTAATTTTCCTCGGGCATCTGGATCACCAGACGCGTGAAATCGGCATGCTCGCCACCGCGCACCGGCAGGGTTGTCTGGGCCGCCAGCGCGCCAGCGGTAATGATACACCATGCCACAATTGCGCAGAACCGCGCCGTCATGCAGGGCCAGTCTGCGTGCGCGCCCCCGCTCATGCGGCGCTTTTCTTCAGTTCGCGCAACGCACCTTCAAGGTCGCTGAATTCGGGCCGATGGTGATGGGGTGTGTTCTGGCGCCCGACCTCTATGCAGATATTGGCCGGGTGGGCCTGCAGGTTCGCGATCATCACTTCGCGCACAAGCTGGAAGAAATGATCATCCTCTTCGACAATGGCGCTCATCCGCCCTGCGATTGGGCCCACGAAACAATAGGCGAGAAAGACGCCCAGAAAGGTGCCGGTCAGCGCCCCGCCGATCATCTGCCCCAGAATATTCGGCGGCTCGTCAATCGCGCCCATGGTCTTGATGATCCCCAGCACGGCGGCCACGATCCCCAGCGCGGGCAGGGCGTCGGCGACCACCTGAACGGCATGGCTGCTGTGCATCGCATGGTGTTTGCGCGCCTCCAGCCGTTTGTCGAGCACCTCTTCGACCTGATGGGGGTCATCGTAATTCATGGCGGCGGCACGCATTGTGTCGCAGATCAATTCGACCGCGTCATGATCGCCGAGGATTTTGGGGTAGCGCGTGAAGATGGCCGAGTCACTCGGGGCCTCGATATGATCCTCGAGCGCGACCGGGTTCTGGCGGCCCAGCCAGATCAGTTCGAACAGCAGGCACAACAAGTCACGGTAATCCTCTGGCTGCCATTTCGGCCCCTTGAAGGCACGCATGATGTCGCGGCCTGTCGCCTTGATCACCCCGAGGCTGTTGGCGATGACGAAAGAGCCGAAGGCCGCGCCCCCGATCATTACCATTTCGAAGGGCAGCGCCTTGAGGATGATCCCCATGGTGCCCCCGGCGCCCAGATACCCCCCGAACACCATGATCAGAACAATTGCGATACCGGCGATGACAAACACGTGGTGACCCCTCAGATATTGCAAACTGCCCGGGAATCGGGCGCGACCGTCCCATTGGCGCCTTCATCCTTGCAGTGCGATGTTAACAAACGCCTTACGGTCGGCCCGTCATTCGCGGGGCGTGCGTGCATGCCGCCCGGCCAGGACGGCGCTGATGGCATAGGCCTGCAAAGGATCGAGCCCGGCCATCACCTCGCCCGCGAAATCGGGGCGCAGGCGGGCCATGAACCCGGCGGCGAATTCGGTATCCATCTGCGCGAACATATTGGCCGCCTGTTCGGCGCGCATGTTCTCGAACACGGTCGTC
>PWWF01000204.1 GCA_003561595.1 Paracoccaceae bacterium
CAATGCGCCCACGGTCTTCCGCATCGTGCGCGGCATCACGCTGGATATCAAGACCCGCGACTATGTTGCCGCTGCCCAGACACGGGGCGAGGGGCCGTGGTATATCATGCTCTGGGAAATTCTGCCCAATGCGCGCGGCCCGCTGATCGTCGATTTCTGCCTGCGCATCGGCTATACGACCATCCTTCTGGGCACGCTGGGGTTCTTCGGTCTGGGCGTGGCATCCGAAAGCCCGGATTGGGGGTCCACGATCAATCAGGGCCGCAGACTGCTGACGGTCTATCCCCATGCCGCCATCGCGCCTGCGCTGGCACTGATGTCGCTTGTGCTGGGGCTGAACCTGCTGGCCGACGGGCTGCGCGAAGAAAGCCTGAAGGATTGAGCGCGCATCCGCATATCACGCAAAAGGCGGCGGCATCTCGGCCACCGCCCCTGACATTCGGATATCGTGCGGCTGCGTGTCAGATAAAGCCAAACAGCATAAGCAGGATCACACCCGTCAGCGGAACCCCCATGAGCCAAAGCAGGATAGGCATATCACATCTCCTTCTGATTGCGGACATAACGCCGCAGGGCGCGAGCGGTTCCGCCGCGCGACGTGACAGCAGCCTGTGGCGCCAAGAACAAAGGCCCCGCCCATCCGGCCCAGAGGAGCCAGAGCAATGACCGAATGGGACAAATCCAAGCCCATCCTTGAAATCGAGAATCTGTCGATTTCCTTCTTCACCCGCCTGCGCGAAATCCCGGCGGTGATGGATTTCTCCTGCACTGTGATGCCGGGCGAGGCGATGGGGCTGGTGGGCGAATCCGGCTGCGGCAAATCCACTGTCGCACTGGGGGTGATGCGGGATCTGGGCGTGAACGGGCGGATCGTGGGCGGGTCGATCCGCTTCAAGGGCCGCGATCTGACCACCATGCCCGCGCAGGACCTCGCGCGGCTGCGCGGATCAGACATCGCGATGATCTATCAGGAACCCATGGCCTCGCTGAACCCGGCCATGAAGATCGGTCGGCAATTGATGGAAGTGCCGATGATCCACCAGCAGATGCCAGAGAGAGAGGCCCGGGCCCGCGCCCGCCAGCTTGTCGCCGATGTGCGCCTGCCGGACCCAGACCGCATTCTGAACGCCTATCCGCATCAACTGTCTGGCGGCCAGCAGCAGCGCATCGTCATCGCCATGGCGCTGATGGCCAACCCCGCCCTTCTGATCCTGGATGAGCCGACCACCGCGCTTGATGTGACGGTCGAGGCCGGGATCGTTGATCTGGTCAAGGAGTTGGGCCGCAAATACGGCACGTCGATGCTGTTTATCAGCCATAATCTCGGGCTGGTGATGGAGGTCTGCAACCGGCTCTGCGTGATGTATTCGGGCGAGGCGGTCGAGACCGGCAACATCAAGGACGTGTTCACCCGCATGCGCCATCCATATACGCAGGCGCTGTTCCGCGCGATCCCCCTGCCCTCGGCCAGCAAGACTGCACGGCCCCTGCGCGCCATTCCCGGCAATTTCCCCCTGCCGCATGAACGCCCGCCGGGGTGCAATTTCGGCCCGCGCTGCGATTACTTTCAGGCCGGGCTATGCGATGCGCGCGACATCCCCATGACGGATGTGGCGGGCGATGACCGGCATGAAAGCCGCTGCCTGCGGGTCGATCAGATCGACTGGACCGCTGCATGGACCGCCGATGAACTGGCCGCGCCCACCCCCATTGGCGATGTCGTCCTGACCATGGATGATCTGCGCAAATACTATGAGGTCTCGGCCAGCAGTCTGTTTTCGGGGGGCGATACCAAGGTGGTCAAGGCCAATGAAACCCTCAGCTTCGACGCCCGCGAAGGTGAGACGCTGGCCATCGTGGGGGAATCGGGCTGCGGCAAATCCACCTTTGCCAAAGTGCTGATGGGGCTGGAGACGGCGACCTCGGGCAAGATCATGCTGTTTGATGAGAACGTGCAATCCACCCCCATCCAGAGGCGCAACACCGACACGGTCTCCGCGCTTCAGATGGTGTTCCAGAACCCGTTCGACACGCTAAACCCCTCGATGACCGTCGGCGCCCAGATCATCCGCGCGCTCGAGATCTTTCGCATCGGCCGGACCGGGGCCGAGCGCCGGCAGCGCATGCTGGAGCTACTGGATCTGGTCAAGCTGCCGCGCGAATTCGCAAACCGGATGCCGCGCCAGTTGTCGGGCGGGCAAAAGCAGCGCGTCGGCATTGCGCGGGCTTTCGCAGGCGACGCCAAGGTTGTGGTGGCCGATGAACCTGTCTCGGCGCTGGATGTGTCGGTTCAGGCCGCTGTGACCGAGTTGTTGATGGATATTCAGCGCAAGAACGGCACGACGCTTCTGTTCATCAGCCATGACCTGTCGATCGTGCGCTATCTGTCCGACCGGGTCATGGTCATGTATCTGGGCCATGTCGTGGAACTCGGCACGACCGATCAGGTCTTTGCCCCGCCCTACCACCCCTATACCGAGGCGCTGCTTTCCGCAGTGCCGCTGGCTGACACCACCATCGAGAAGACGTGCATCGTGCTGGATGGTGATATCCCCTCGGCGATGGACCCGCCACCGGGCTGCCCGTTCCAGACCCGCTGCCACTGGAAATCAAAGGTTCCGGGCACCCTGTGCGAGACGCAGATGCCGCCCATGCGCCAGCTTGAAGGCGGGCATCAGATCAAGTGTCATCTGGCCGCAGATCTCCTTGCCCGGATGGACCCTGTCTTCAAACCCGCCCCGCAGGCCGCCGAATAGCGGCACCAGCCCGTCACTTGCGCGTGAAGGGGCCTGCACGCCCGCACCACAGGCTTGACTTGACCGCGCGGGCGTCGTGATGCTTTTGGCTGTGCGCGGCCCGCGTTCGGCTGGCGGCACCAATCACAAACGGCCCCGCAAATGCGCTGGCCCAGTCACCGAGGCAAAGATGAGACCCCTGTTCGCAGCCCTGTTGATGGCCGTGCTGTTGCATGGCCCGGCCCAGGCCCAGGGCGCCCAATGCCAGACCCGGATTGATGGCGAGGATGTCACCATCTTCTACAGCACGGACGAGGTCAGCTATTCCTCGTTGCGCGAACGCTTTTCGCTGCGCAGGCAAGACTGCCCCGGCGCCGTGGTCATCACCTATCTGATGCCCGA
This sequence comes from Paracoccaceae bacterium, assembly GCA_003561595.1. Classification (GTDB taxonomy): domain Bacteria; phylum Pseudomonadota; class Alphaproteobacteria; order Rhodobacterales; family Rhodobacteraceae; genus Roseinatronobacter. The sequence goes on from PWWF01000204.1 coordinate 3,138, forward strand.
TCTGACCGCGGAAGAGCGCCAGCTCTTCTGCGCGAATTACGATCCGGACACGCGCAGCCATTCGCAGCCCGCCCATGGCCGGCGCGACGCCTATGGCCGCTGCGTGGAACCCTCGCGCACTTGCCAGCTGGTCAACACCACACGAGAGGAGACCATGGCGCTGATGGGCATGGCCGAGCCGGAAAGCGGACGCTCGCGCCTGTCATCGCTGGTGTCGAGCGTCACGCATAGCTCGGGCGCGCTGATCCTGTCGGGCAATGCCAGCTCGCTCAGCGGGATCGTGGGGTCGGTCGGCACTGTGGCCGGGGCCGTCGCCAGCTCGCCTGCGCTCCTGGCCGGGGCAGCGGCAAGTGTGGTGGTGATCGGCGGCGCGGTCTATGTCTGCGCGGATTGACGCCTTGGCTTGCACAGGGGACTGGCGGGGCTGCGCAATGACGGGTGACATCATTCCATCGGGCGCTGATCCGGCAGTCTGATCCCTCAGGTGATTCGCGTGTCAGATGGCCGAATCGCTTTCGCTATACTCCTTTCTAACGAAAAACGAACATGAAACCGCAGAATTCACCCAAAACAACGCGCCAAAAGCATTCGTTTGTTTTCGTTGCGAACACGCATCACGCCTTGGTACAAACCGCCCAAAGTTATGGAAACGGAGCGGCGAGATGAGCGCACAGACCCCCGATACCCCCTGCGATCTGCTGATCATCGGCGGCGGGATCAATGGCTGCGGGATCGCCCGCGATGCCGCCGGGCGCGGGCTGTCGGTGGTGCTGTGCGAAAAGGGCGATCTGGCTGGTGCGACCTCTTCGGCCTCGACCAAGCTGTTCCATGGCGGGTTGCGCTATCTGGAGTATTTCGAATTCCGCCTGGTCCGCGAGGCGCTGATCGAACGCGAGACACTGTTGCGCGCGATGCCCCATATCTCCTGGCCGATGCGCTTCGTGCTGCCCTATCACAAGGACATGCGGTTCGAGAGTGATACGCCCACCTCGAAACTCCTGTCACTGGTCATGCCCTGGATGAAGGGGCGCCGCCCGGCCTGGCTGATCCGGCTGGGCCTGTTCCTCTATGACACGCTGGGCGGGCGCAAGATCCTGCCGGGCACCGCCACGCTTTCCCTGCCCGGCACGCCCGAGGGCGCCCCGCTGCAACCGCGTTTCGAGAAAGCCTATGAATATTCCGATTGCTGGGTCGAGGATTCGCGGCTGGTTGTACTGAATGCCCGCGACGCCGAGGCGCGCGGCGCGACCATCCATACCGGGACCGAGGTCATCTCGGCCAATGCCGAAGGCGGGGTCTGGCGGGTCGAGGTTCAGTCCGGCGACACGCGCAGGACGATACATGCGAAAATGCTGGTCAATGCGACCGGGCCGTGGGTCGGTGATGTGATCCATGGCAAGCTGCGCCTGAACAGCCGCGAGAATGTGCGGCTGGTGCGCGGCAGCCATATCGTGACCCGCAAGCTCTACGATCACGACAAATGCTATTTCTTTCAGGGCACGGACGGGCGGATCATCTTTGCCATTCCGTATGAGCAGGATTTCACCCTGATCGGCACCACCGATGCCGAACATCACGACCCTGCCGAGCCCCCCGTCTGCACGGACGCAGAGCGCGACTATCTGTGCAATTTCGCCAGCCAGTATTTCGCGCAGCCCGTGACCAGGGATGATGTCGTCTGGACCTATTCGGGTGTTCGCCCGCTTTATGATGACGGGTCCAGCTCGGCCACGGCGGCGACGCGGGATTACACGCTGAAGGTGGATCGCAGCGCAGGCGCGCCAGTGCTGAACGTGTTTGGCGGCAAGATCACGACCTATCGGCGTCTGGCGGAATCCGCGCTGGAGAAAATCGCCCCGGTCCTGTCCGTGCACAAGGGCGCGTGGACTGCTGGTGTGGCGCTGCCCGGCGGTGATTTCGCGCATGATGGCGTGGCCGGGCTGACAGGTGATCTGCAACGCGACTACCCGTTTCTGGGCACGAAATGGGCGCGCCGTCTGGTGCGCGCCTATGGCACCGAGGCGCGCGTCATACTGGGCGACGCGCGCGCGGCAACCGATCTGGGCCAGGATTTCGGCGCCACCCTGACCGAGGCCGAGCTGCGCTGGCTGATGACCCGCGAATACGCGCGTACCGCCGAGGATGTCCTCTGGCGGCGCACAAAGCTGGGCCTGCGCATGGATGCCGACCAGATCGCCACCCTGCGCGACTGGATGGCCCGCAACCGCGATGCCGTCCTGCAGCAGGCCGCCGAGTAACCTAGCGGCGTCTGCAGGCGCGCAACTGATCGTCATACTTCCGCGCGCGCGTGGCAACGCGGTCGGCCACCCCAATCAGCCATGGCTTGGAATTGTACGAACCGCGGCGGAACCCGGCATGGCCTTCGTGATAGGCCAGATACTGGTTGCGCGCATCGGTCAGCGGGACGCTGTTCCGCTCCAGCGTCTTGTTGGTGTACCAGCCGATGAAATCGGTCGCGTCGCGAATATTGGTGCGCGAGGACCGGCGGTTTCCGACCTCGACGACATATTCCTCCCATGTCCCGTCAAGTGCCTGCGAATACCCCAGCGCCGAGGATTGCCGCCCCATCGGGATCACCCCGAGCGAGTAGCGCAAAGGGGTGCGCGCATCGCCGATGAACCGGCTTTCGGCATGGATAATTGCCATCTGTACCGGCACGGGTGTTCCCCATCGCCGTTCTGTCGCCCGCATGGCCGCGAAATACTGTGGACGCTCGGTCGCCAGCATGCAGGCATCGTCCAGATTGCGCGGGGCCGTGAATGTCGGCTGGCGACCACAGCTTGCCAGAACCGCGACGACCAGCAACGCGAGTGCTATTCTGCTCATATTGACCTCACTTTTTTCTGATCCCCCTAGCCCGTTCGGGCGCAAATTGTAATCCCCCGGGCTGCGACCAACTGGCCTGTGCGGCCTCAGAACCCTTGTCCTGATGGAATTGTGACCAGCCTGCCACCATCGCACTGCGCGTTAACCTGCGATTCAAACCTCGCCGCTAGGCTGGGCACTGGGTGTAAGGAATGGGTGAATCATGGAACGATCTGACGATGTCAGACCGCTTGTCATCAAGCGCAAGAAGGTTGTGGCAGCCGGGCATCACGGGGGCGCATGGAAAGTTGCCTACGCCGATTTCGTCACGGCGATGATGGCGTTCTTTCTGATGATGTGGCTGCTGGGCTCGGTGGATTCCGACAAGAGGCGCGGCATCGCGGATTACTTTTCGGACACATACGCCATCGACAGCCAATCGGCTGGCGCAGAGCAGATCCTGGGTGGCGAGTCTCTGTCGCAGATCGAGTCCATCACGGACGAGATCGCCACGCGCGCGCAATCCGACACAGATGCCACCGAGCTTGAGGATCTGGCGGCAGCGCTGGAACAGGCCGCGCGGGACATCGAGATGTCAGATGCCTTTGCGCATATGACCCTGCGGATGACGGATGAGGGGCTGGTGGTCGAGTTGTTCGATCTGGACCACGCATCCCTGTTCGTGGCGCAAGGCGATGAGCCGCAGGACGTGCTGCTGTTCCTGATCTCGGTGCTGGCAGATGCCTTCCAGACAGTGACGAATCCGGTCGCGATCGGGGCGCATTCGCGCAGTTTCCCGTCAGTGTTCCGCGAAAACCCGGTCTGGCCGCTGACCGTGAACCGCGCGCAGGCCGTTCACGAACTGATGCAGGATGCCGGGCTGGACGCCCCCCGCTTCCGGCGCGTCACCGGCCATGCCGACCGGTCGCTTGCTGTCTCGGACCCGATGGCCGCGCGCAACAACCGGATCGAATTGATCCTGCTGCATGATCCGGATGCGTTTTGAGCTGTTAGGGGGAAATTAACAGAGCCGGTCCAATCTGGGATGCAAGAAGAATCACCTCGGAATGGAGCGGACATGACAATCTCATCCTCGATGAATGCTGGTGTTGCCGGGCTGCGCGCCAATGCGAACCGGCTTGCAACAATCTCGGACAATATCGCGAATTCGGCGACCTATGGCTATCGGCGGGCACAGACCAGCTTTCATTCCATGGTCACCGGATCGGGCGCGGCCGGGCAGGCATCTTATTCGGCGGGCGGGGTGCGCACGGCCAGTCAACGGATCGTCGATCAGGGTGGCGCGTTGATCGGCACGCAGAACGCGACCGATATCGCCTTGTCGGGGCGCGGTTTCATTCCCGTCACATCCGGCATGGCATCAAACCGCACGGATGGCACGACACCGCTGATGCTCAGTACCACAGGGTCGTTCCGCATGGATGCCGAGGGCTATATGCGCGACCCCAGCGGCAATATCCTGCTGGGCTGGCAAGCCGACAGAGATGGCAATATCCCGACCTATCCAAGGGACAGCACATCGGGTCTGCAACCAGTGCGCATTGATGAATCGCAGGGGAACTTCGGCCAGACCAGGGCGATACAGATGGGTGTGGTGCTGCCGGCCACGGGCTCATTGCCGGATGCAGGCGGCGATCCTTTGCAAATGTCGGTGGAATACTTCAACACTTTGGGCCTGCGCGGGTCTATCGATGTCGAGTTTGAGCCAGTTGACCCAATCGACTACCCCAACGAATGGCAGATGACGCTGACCGACCGCGCATCGGGCGATCCCCTTGGCACTTTCACACTCGTATTCGACACATCTTCCGAACAGGCAGGCACGCTTCTGTCAGTGGACCCGGCGCTTGACTATGACCCCGACACGGGGGCGATCGCGCTCGAACTGGACGAACAGACCATTGAAATGTCGATCGGACGCATTGGCGAAGGGGGCGGCATCATGCAGCGGGGTGAGGAATTCTCACCCGCGGGTGTCAGTCAGGACGGCTTTGGTGCAGGCAACCTGATCGGTCTGGAAATCGACAGCAGTGGCGATCTCAATGCCATCTACGATACCGGCTTTCGCCGCACGATGTATCGCATCCCGATTGTCGATGTCCCCAATCCCAACGGGTTGAGCGCGCTGGACAATCAGGCCTATCAGGTCTCGCGCGACAGCGGTCCCTTCTTCCTGTGGGATGCGGGCAGCGGACCGGTCG
>PWWF01000122.1 GCA_003561595.1 Paracoccaceae bacterium
AAGATGTGGATCTTGTTGCAGGGCGCCAGATCGCTGCCAGTCTGGGCGATCCCGATAACCGGGCGCTCGCCCTGCAATTCGGCGCGGGTATAGCCCTGATTGAGATAGCGTTCGATATAGAGCGCGGTCATGCCAGGATTATTGGGGTTGTCGAACCATTCCTGAGAGCGGAATTTGCGGCCTGCGCGCGTGTCGGTCATTCATTGGTCCTTTCGTGTCAACTGGTCGCGCCTGGCGCTGGCCCGCGACGTGCCGTGCTTTGGCGCGCCATCAGGTCGAACCCCGCATCGATATGGCGCGCGGAAATCTCTTCGCCTGCAAGTGCTGCGAGGATCATCCGGACCGCCTGTCGGCCCGTGTCATAGCGATGCGTGCGCACAGAGGTGATCGTGGGCACCGAACTTGACACGACATCAAGGTCATTGAAACCCACGATACCCATCTGATGCGGAACGGAAATGCCGCGCCGCTGGCATTCGAACAATGCCCCCAGCGCGACGTCATCATTGTTGCAGAACACCGCATCGGTATCGGGTGCGCGGGCCAGCAGATCGGACAGCAACTGCCCGCCAATGGTGAAGGATGAAGGTTGCGGCGTGGTCACGACGCGGTTCGCATCTGCCCGAATGCCGTGATCGGCCAGCGCGTCATGATACCCGGCCAGACGCCGCTGTGCGCGCGGGTCCATGCGCGCACCCAGAAAGCCGATATTCCGGTAGCCCTGTTCCAGCAGATGCGCCACGGCCTCGCGCCCGGCGGCGCGCTGGTCGCACCCCACGATCATGTCGATCGGATCGCTGCCGGTTTCCATGACCTGCACGACCGGGCAGGCCATGTCGCGCAGCAGATTGCGCGCGGTTTCGGTCTGGTCGATCCCGACGACGATCATGCCTGCGGGCCGCTGCGTTGCAAAGATGCGCAGCAAATCCTCCTCGCGCGACAGCCGGTAGCGGGTATTGACGAATTGCGGCGTGTAGGGGCCACCCTCCAGCGCGTCCATCACACCGCTGAGCAGGTCGCCGAAGATCTGGTTCGTGAGCGAGGGAATCACCACCCCGATGATCCGCGAGCGTGCCGAGGCAAGCGCCTGAGCCGCCGGATTGGGCACATATCCAAGCGATGAAACTGCAGCAGCGACGCGCGCCCGCGTTTCCGGCGTGACCATTTCGGGCGCTCGCATGGCACGCGAGGCTGTTATCACGCTAACATTTGCCTCGGCCGCGACATCGGACAGCCTAACTGCCTTGTTTTTATTGTTTTTGTTCGACATGGCCCTGCGGTTTTTCGCGTAATCGTGATTTTCACATTTGACAATGATATACGTTATCATCTACGACATCTCAAGCCGTTTGTGCGAGGGGTCCGCCCCGGCGGCACATCTGGGGAGGGGGGATCATGAAGTTTCTGGCGCGCATCGAAATGGTGCTTGTCCGGATAGCCGAGGTTGCGCTGGTCCTGTTGCTGGCGGGGATGACTGCCATGGTTTTTGGCAATGTCGTGCTGCGTTACGGCTTCAACAGCGGCTGGAATTTCTCTGAAGAGATGTCGCGCTACTTTTTCGTCTGGCTGACCTTCATTGGTGCCATTCTGGCCTTTCGCGACCATAATCACATCGGTGTGGAGACATTCGTGCGCCTGCTGGGGCCGATCGGGCGGCAAGTCTGCATCGCGGCGACCAATCTGATCATCATGATCTGTGCAGCAATCCTGTTCTGGGGGACATGGGTGCAGCACCCGATCTTTGCCTCGCAGACAGCGCCGGTTGTCGGGCTGTCGATGATCTATGTCTATGGCATCAGTTATTTCACCGGCGCCGCAATCGCCCTGATCGCGGCAATCCGGCTTGTTCAGGCTGTCATCGGGCGCACATCGGCGGCGGAGTTGGCGCGCTTTACCGGTGACTACGATCTGGAGGATCGTCACTGATGGTGCTCGCGGTTTTCCTTGGGACGCTCTTTTTCGGCCTTGCAATCGGGGTGCCGGTCGCCTTTGCGCTGATGTTCTGCGCGGTCGTGCTGATGACCTATATGGGTATCTTCAACCCGCAGATCGTCAGCCAGCAGATGGTGACGGGGGCCAATTCCTTTACGCTTCTGGCCATTCCCTTCTTTCTGCTCGCGGGCGAGTTGATGAATGCGGGCGGGTTGTCCAGGCGCATCGTCGCCTTTGCAATTTCTCTGGTGGGGCATATCCGCGGGGGGCTGGGCATCGTGGCGGTGATCGCGGCGGTGGTGATGGCCTCGCTCTCCGGCTCTGCCGCGGCGGATTCGGCGGCGCTGGCGGCAATCCTGATCCCGATGATGCGCGAGGCAGGCTATAACGTGCCGCGTTCCGCCGGGCTGATGGCGGCTGGCGGCGTGATCGCCCCGGTCATCCCGCCCTCGATTGCCTTCATCATCTTTGGCGTTGCGGCCAATGTCTCGATCACGGCACTGTTCATGGGGGGCATCGTGCCGGGGCTGATGATGGCGGTGTCGCTGGTCATCGCCTGGCTGATCGTGGCGCGGCGCGAGAATGTGGAAACCCTGCCCAAGGCGACCGGGCGCGAACGCCTGGCAGCCACGGTCAAGGCCGGCTGGGCGCTGATGATGCCCGTCATCATTCTGGGTGGCATCCGCTTCGGCATCTTCACCCCGACCGAGGCGGCGGTGATCGCGGCGGTCTATGCGTTCTTCGTGGGCATGTTCGTGTATCGAGAGTTGAAGGTTTCGCATCTGTATCAGGTGCTGCTGAATGCGGCGAAAACCACATCCATCGTGCTGTTTCTGGTCGCGGCGGCGCTGGTGACAAGCTGGCTGATCACGCGGGCAAATATCCCCAACGAGATCATCGGTTTCCTGTCGCCCATCATCGACAACCCGAAAATGCTGATGCTGGTGATCGTTCTGCTGGTTCTGGTTGTGGGCACAGTGCTCGATCTGGCCCCGACAATCCTGATCCTTGCTCCTGTCCTGATGCCCGTGATCCGCGCCGCCGGAATCGACCCTGTCTATTTCGGCATCATCTTCGTGATGACGACCTGTGTCGGGCTGCTGACACCGCCTGTCGGTGTCGTGCTCAACGTGGTCAGTGGCGTGGCCCGCGTGCCGCTGGGCAAGGTGATCTGGGGCGTGTTGCCGTTTCTGGCCGCGCAGGTGGGCGTTCTGCTGTTGCTGATCGCTTTCCCCGAAATCGTATTGGTGCCGCTGAGCATCCTGCGGTGAACCTGTAACTGTCTTCAACCATGGGAGGAAATAAACCATGAAGACCCTGACCAAACTGTCCCTGACAACGGCCCTGACAGCAGGGCTGGCGCTGCCGGCCTTCGCCGATATCCAGTCGCGCACCATCACCATCTCGAACGGGGTGGCGGAATCGCACCCGGTCGGCAATGGCGTCGAGGCGATGCGCGAATGCATCAATGAGCGCACGGATGGCGCCTGGACCATCAATGCGTTCTGGTCCTCGGCCCTGGGCGATGACCTGACGGCGACGCAGGCGCTGCGTTCGGCCACACAGGAAATGGTCATCACCTCGACCTCGCCGCTGGTGGGGATCGAACCGGCGCTTGGCGTGTTCGACCTGCCGTTCCTGTTCTCGGACTCGGCCGAGGCGGATGCGATCCTCGACGGCGATTTCGGGGATTTCATGACCGAGAAGCTGGCCGACCGCGATCTGATCAATCTGGCCTATTGGGAAAACGGGTTCCGCAACCTGACCAATTCGGTCCGCCCGGTCACCAGCCTCGAGGATTTCGAGGATATGCGCGTGCGCGTGATGCAGAACAACATCTTCCTCGACACGTTCAATGCGTTGGGCACGAACCCGACTCCGATGGCCTTTGGCGAGGTGTTCACCGCGCTGGAAACCCGCGCCATCGATGCGCAGGAAAACCCCTATGTGACGATCGACACATCGCAATTCTATGAGGTGCAGGGCTATCTGTCGGCCACCCAGCATGCCTATACGCCGTTCCTGGTGCTGTTCTCCAAGCCGATCTTCGACACATACTCGGAAACCGAGCAGGAGATTCTGCGCGAATGCGCCGTCATCGGACGCGATGAGCAGCGCAGCGTCAGCCGCGAATTGTCGGATGTGTCGCTGGCCAATGTGCAGGAAGCAGGCATGCAGTTCAACGAGATCAGCGATGAAGAGATGGCCCGCATCCGCGAGGCTGTCGAAGGCGTCTATGAAACGCACGCCGAATCCATCGGTATCGATGTGATCGACCGCATGCAGGCGGAACTGAACGCGCTGCGCGGAAACTGATCCGGCGCTCCGGGGCAGCGGCCTGGTCCGTTGCCCCACATCCCCATCCCCAGACATAACAGGCAGCACCCGCATGTCCCGGCTTTCCCCGACCCTTGCGGGGGTCTTGATGATGCTTTTCGGCATGTTTCTCTTTGCCGCAAATGATGCGCTGGGCAAATGGCTGGTGGGCACCTATTCGGTGGGGCAGGTGCTGCTGCTGCGCTCACTGGTGGCACTGGTGATCCTGCTGCCCTTTCTGGTGGGCTTTGGCTGGCGCAGGCTGTTTCAGGTCGAACGCCCGGGCCTGCAGGCCGCGCGCGTCGCCCTCGCCAGTGCCGAGGTGTTCTGCTTCTACCTTGCCGTACGCAGCCTGCCGCTGGCAGATACCATGACATTCTGGATGGCCTCGCCGATCTATGTTGCGCTGCTCTCGCCGCTGCTGCTGCGCGAAAGTGTCGGGCTGCTGCGTTGGGGGGCGATCCTGCTGGGGTTTGTCGGCGTGTTCATCGCACTCGCACCTGAGGGCGGGGCCGGGCTGGACCTGCCCAGCATGATCGCGATTGTCGGGTCGCTGTGCTTCGCGCTGATGGTCATCACCGGGCGCAGCCTGCGCGGCACGCCCGATGTGACGCTCGTCTTCTGGCAGTTGATCGGGGCGGGCGCGCTTGGCTTTGTCGCGGCCCCTGTGGGCTTCGTGATGCCCGATATAATGGATGGCGCGCTTCTGGGGCTGCTGGGGGTGGTGGCGATGGGCGCGCATCTGTGCATCACCCGCGCGCTGAAGCTTGCCGATGCCAGCCTGCTGGCACCGCTGCATTACACGCTGCTTCTATGGGCGATCCTGCTGGGCTGGCTGTTCTTTGGCGATATCCCGCAGGGGCGGCTGCTGTTCGGGGCGGCGATCATCGTTCTGGCGGGCCTGATCCTGGCCTGGCCCAACCGGCGCGCCTTGCGCGAAAAGGCTCGCGCGCCGGGCTGAGTGCCTTGGCACAGGGCAGAGGGCATCATTTGTCGCCCAAGCTGGCGAAACACTGGCGACCCCGGCAGGATTCGAACCTGCAACCTGCCCCTTAGGAGGGGGCTGCTCTATCCAGTTGAGCCACGGGGCCGATCGTGGAAGCGCATAGCGCGTTTGCGCGGGGCTGTCACCCCATGGCGCGGCCCGCAATTCGCTTGCGGCCTGTCGCTGTGGCGCTAACATGGGTCTATCTGTCCGAACGCCACAGGAATTTGCCCCTTGCCCCCCTATCTTCCCCCCGACGCGCATCGCCCCCTTACCCTGCGCGACGTGTCCGAGGCCAGCGGTGTCAGCGAGATGACCGTCAGCCGGGTGTTGCGCAACCGCGCCGATGTCTCGCCCGCGACCCGCGACAAGGTGCTCGCCGCGGCCAAGGCGCTGGGATATGTGCCCAACAAGATCGCGGGCGCTCTGGCCAGCCAGCGGGTCAATCTGGTCGGCGTCATCATCCCGTCACTGGCCAATATGGTCTTTCCCGAAGTTCTGTCAGGCATTTCGGACGGGTTGTCCGAGACCGGCTTGCAGCCGGTTTTCGGGGCCAGCGACTATCAGGCCGAGCGCGAGGAACATGTCATCTACGAGATGCTGTCCTGGCGACCATCAGGCATGATCGTCGCGGGGTTGGAGCATACCGATGCCTCGCGCGCGATGCTGTCGAATGCGGGCATCCCGATTGTCGAGATCATGGATATCGACGGTGATCCCATCGATGCGATGGTCGGCATCTCGCACCGCCGCGCGGGGCGCGAGATGGCGCAGACGATCCTTGCCGCAGGCTATCGGCGGATCGGGTTCATGGGCACGAAAATGCCCGATGATCACCGCGCCCGCAAACGGGTCGAGGGCTTTACCACGGCGCTGCAAGAGGCTGGCGTGGAGCTGGCCGCGACCGAGCATTACGCGGGCGGATCGTCCATGGCCAAGGGGCGCGAGATGACCAAGGCCATTCTGGACCGGGTGCCCGACCTGGATTTCCTGTATTATTCCAATGACATGATCGGGGCAGGGGGGCTGCTTTACTGTCTGGATCAGGGGCTGGACGTGCCCGGACAGATCGGGCTTGCGGGGTTCAACGGGCTGGAATTGCTGGACGGGCTGCGCCTGCGGCTGGCCACGACGGATGCCTGCCGCTTCGAGATCGGTCAACAGGCCGCCGCCATCGTGGCCGGGCACAGCGCTGATGGTGTAATCGGCGGGCAGCGGGTGGAACTCGCACCACGGGTCGATCCGGGCGATACGATCCGCAAGACCTAGACCTGATCCTCCCACCAGCCGCGACCCGTCCGGGGATCGACATAGACGCGGATCACACTGCCAACCGGGGTTTCCGACAACCGGGTGAAACGGTCCATCATGGAACTGCCCGTGGCCCCCGTGGCATCAACCCAGTCCAGCACATATTGCCGGACATTGTTCTTGCGCACATTCGTCTCGCGGATGCCGGTCACGCGGGCTTCGCGCAATTCACCATGGCGCAGTGCCCGCAGGACCGAACGTTTGCGCCCGATCATCCAGCCCCCCAGCCCGAGCGAGACCAGCGCCGCCACCACGCCGATTCCGCCGAAAATCCAGGCCCCCAACCGGTCATGCGCCAGATCGATACTGGCACGGTCGGGGCTGGACCAGGCATAGGTGACCGGCATCTGCCCACCGGGCTGCGCTCTGTCATATAGCGTGCGGCTGACCGTCTGGCGGCGGGTGATGGGGTCTGCGCGTTCTTCCGGGTGATAGCTGTAATGCACATGGTAATAGGTGCTGGTCTTGCCGTCCGAGGACCGGCGCGTTTCGATCTGCCGGTCGATGATCTGCGCCTGCACCACCACCCCCTCGCGCGCAAGCAGCATGACATCGCGCGACAGCGCAATCCCGACCCCGCCAAAGGCCAGTGCAAAGACCAGCGGAAAGCCCAGCCAGTACAGTTTCAGGCGCCGTATCAGCCGCCAGTAGGAAACGGGTTTGCGTTGCATGATCCTGCCCTGTTGTGATCTGCGTAGTATAGCCACGCGTGGATGCGTTTGCATCTGTCATCTGCAGGGCGGAACGGGGGCTTTTCCTTGGGCCGCCGGGGCGCTAAGACATCCCCGATGACGATAAGGGGCCGGGCCGATGGCGATGGACAAGACATTCGACGCAAAGACTGCCGAGGCGCGGCTTGCCGCGCTGTGGGAAGAGACGGGCGCATTCCGCGCGGGCGCGAACAAGCGCCGCGATGAAGCGTTCTGCGTGATGATCCCGCCGCCCAATGTGACCGGCAATCTGCATATCGGCCATGCCTTCAACAACACGTTGCAGGATATTCTGGTGCGCTGGAAGCGGATGCAGGGCTATGACGTGCTGTGGCAGCCGGGACAGGACCATGCCGGCATCGCCACCCAGATGGTGGTCGAGCGGGAACTGGCGCTGCAGCAGAAAAAGCGCACGGATTTCACGCGTGAGGAGTTCATGCGCCTTGTCTGGGACCAGAAACAGAAATCTGGCGGCACGATCATCGGCCAGCTCAAGCGGCTGGGCTGTTCGTTGGACTGGTCGCGCAATGCCTTCACCATGTCCGGCGCGCCGGGTGCGCCGGAGGGGGAAGAGGGCAATTTCCACGATGCAGTGATCAAGGTCTTTGTCGATATGTATGACAAGGGTCTGATTTACCGCGGAAAACGTCTGGTCAACTGGGACCCGCATTTCGAAACCGCCATCTCGGATCTCGAGGTCGAAAATGTCGAGACCGATGGCCATATGTGGCATTTCAAATATCCGCTGGCCGGGGGTGTCACCTATCGCTATGTCGAGAAGGATGAGGATGGCATTGTGGTTGTCGACGAAGAGCGCGACTATATATCGATTGCCACGACGCGCCCTGAAACCATGCTGGGCGATGGTGCGGTTGCAGTTCATACATCTGATCAACGTTACGCGCCAATTGTCGGCAAGCT